>NZ_JBYNRX010000109.1:0-4368 GCF_057785375.1 Roseiflexus sp. | reverse complement strand
CGCGAGGCGCGAGGCGCGAGGGGGCAGGGGGGTGAGGGGCGCGAGGCGCGAGGCGCGAGGCGCGAGGGGGCAGGGGGGTGAGGGGCGCGAGGCGTGAGGGGGCGCTTCTTGCTATCGCTCTGCCCGGCGGCGCTCCGGTTCGCGCGAGCGGGGGAGCAGAATGTACTCGACCGACGGACGGCGCTGCGCTGTCTGCGGGTACAGCCCCATCAACTGGTACACGAGCGGCGGCATTTCGGTGCTGACCGGCAGACCCAGGTCGCGCGCCTCGCGCACGCTGATCGGGTAGTCGTGGGTCCAGACGCCGGTCGCCAGCATGGTGGCGATATGCCCGGCTTTCTCGGCGCCCATGCGATCCACCAGCAACTCGATGACGGTCGCCTTCACCTGGCGGATGGCTTTCTCGGCAATATCCGCCATAATCAGGGTCTCGTCTTCGATCTCGCCGATCGGCTTGCGTTCCAATACCTTGAGGATTGATGCTGCCGGGTGCTGCCCCAACTGCGGGTCTACCGGTCCAAGGACGGCATTTTCGTCCATCACAATCTCATCCGCCGCAAGCGCAATCAGCGTCCCGCCGGACATGGCGTAGTGCGGGACGAACACGGTGACTTTTGCCGGATGCTTGCGCAGTGCGCTGGCGATTTGTTCGGCTGCCAAAACCAACCCGCCGGGTGTGTGCAGGATCAGGTCAATCGGAACGTCATTATCGGTCATCTTAATCGCCCGTAGCACGGCTTCCGAGTCGTCGATGTCGATGTAGCGCACGAGTGGGAAGCCGAGCAGGCTGAGCGTTTCCTGGCGGTGGATCAGCACAATTACCCGGCTCCGACGCTGTTGCTCGAGACGTTCGAGCAGGCGCAGGCGCCCGTTCTCGAGCATTTTCTGGCGAATGACCGGTTGTAACGAGGAAATAATGAAGAAAATCCAGAACAGTCCGAGCAGATCCACGGGCAACCTCCACGATCACCAGGGCCAATATTCGTCCGCATAGAGGCGCCGCCGGTTGCGGCGCTGAATGAACAACCCCACAAGAACGATACCGGCGACGAACCCGCCGGCATGCGCCCACCACGCTACGCCGCCAAACCCCTGTGCGCCGGTGATAATCGCCAGCGTGCCGTTAAGCAACTGCGACAGGAACCAGACCCCCAGGTAGATGACTGCCGGGATTTCGATGAGCCACGGGAGAAAGAGTATTGGAACGAGCGTGATCACCCGCGCCGTCGGATAGAGGATCAGATAGGCGCCAAGCACGCCGCTGATCGCGCCGCTTGCGCCGATCGTCGGAATGGGCGAGTCCGGGTTAAAGAACACGTGGGTCAGGGCTGCGATCAACCCACAGATGATATAGAACGTCAGGTAACGCCCCCCTCCCATCCGATCTTCGACATTGTCGCCGAAGATGTAGAGCGCCAGCATATTGCTCAGCAGGTGTGACCATCCTCCGTGGAGAAACATCGAGGTAAACAGCGTGATGATCTGATCCGGTCCCGGATCGGCGAGCAAGCGCGCAGGAACGACGCCAAAGATCGTCACGAATCGTTCGGCATTGGCGCCAAACGCGATTTCGAGCAGGAAGATAGCAGCATTGACAACAATCAGCGTCCAGTTGACGAAGGGAAAGGAGCGTGCGTGAACGTTATCGTACAGCGGGATCATGCACCAGTTCTCCGCACATCAGGCTACTCCCGCTCTTCAACCCACTCCGCTTCGATCCAGACCATTGTGCGCTCGGTGCGGCGCCGTTCCGCGAGTTCGGCGCGCAGCCGCGCCACTTCGCGTTGCAGCGCCACCAGACGGCGTCGCATCTGAAGCACCACATCCACCGCCTCGTGAGAGAGTCCCAGGGTGTCGATCAAGCGACGCACGCGACGCAATTCGCACAGATCGTCTTCATCCGGTTCGGCAAATGCTCCGATCAGCCCCAGATCGATCAGGTCCTCGATGACTTCAACCGGCAGACCGGTCTGCGCTGCCAGCGTTTCGGGGTTGATGCGACGGATCAACATACCATCACTCCTGCAACATTTCCTGGAAAGATTGACGCAGACGCCGAGGCGCAAGGCGTTTTTTGACGAGCAGGCTTCAAAGCGTCCCAGCAATCAGCCAGAGGAGCACGACAATTACGACGCCAAGAATCAGAACAATCATCCAGTATTGACCGGCTGCCAGGCGGGGTGACGTCGATAGCCCCGGCGCGCCGGTCACCCTTTTTTTCGCGCGCTCCGCTCGCGCGCCAGGACGCGAATCGACTCGACTTCCGCATCGCTCAACGCTTCAGGCAGCACCAGTTTCACCCGCGCAAACAGATCGCCGCGTTCGGTGGGGCGCTCAAGACGCGGCATGCCCTTGCCGCGCAGGCGGAACACCTGATCCGCCTGCGTGCGCGGCGGAATCTTGAGCAGCGCCGAACCGTCCAGCGTCGGAACGCGCGCCTCGCCGCCGGCAATCGCTGTCAAGCAATCGACCGGGACCGTCGTGGTCAGATCATCGCCGTCGCGCTCGAACTGTGGATGCGGCAGAACGGTGATCAGCAGGTAGAGATCGCCAGGCGGTCCCCCGGCAATACCGGGGCGCCCCTGACCGGCGAGACGTACACGAGTGCCGGTGCGCGCGCCGACCGGAATCTTCGCCTCGATGCGTCGCGTACCCGCCTGAAGCGAGCGCGTCGTGCCGTGGAACGCCTCTTCGAGCGAAATCTCGACCGGCAACTCAATGTCGTGCCCCCGTTGCGGACCACGCGGCGCCGCAGCGCGTGGTTGGCCAAAGATCGCGCCGAAGAAGTCCGAAAAGGGGCTTTCGCTCCCGAACAGGTCCTCCAGGTCCTCCGGCGAGACCGTCGTATAGGTATAGACCGTCTGCCCCGGCGCCGTCTGCCAGGGACCCCAGTCGAACTCGCCGCTGCCGCCGCGTTGCTGCCAGCGCTGATACTGTTCGCGCAGCTGATCGTACTTGCGGCGACGTTCCGGGTCGCTCAACGCCTCGTAGGCTTCGTTGATCTCCTTGAAGCGTTCCTCAACCTGCTTATCGCCGGGATTGACGTCGGGATGGTACTGCCGCGCCAGTTTGCGGTACGCTTTCTTAATCGTCTGCTCGTCGGCATCGGGCGGAACGCCGAGGACGGCGTAGTAATCCTTGAAATCCATAAGCATTGCCTTATGGTGAAGAAATGGCGCAGGGGAATTATATCAGATGGGAACGGAAGAACGGTTGCCGGTGTAGAGTGGGACAACGTGAACCATCCGGAGCGTCTCACGCAGGTTCAGAACCTGTGGGAGGTGGTATACTGTCAGGCTGCAAACCGAAAGAGAGTCCTAAGTCGCTCAAGAAGCGGCTGGCAGCGCGGAAAGGAAACAGGTCGCCTGCATAACGGTTGGATACTGCTCAGGCGCCTCGTCTGGCTGGGAAATCTTCTTCCCGCGCTGTGGCTGAAGCGCCGTCCGCCAGCCAGCCTTCAAACGGCGACTTGCACAAAGGAGTGCAGACATGAACCGCAAAATGGAAGGAATCATCAGTGGTCTCGCCGCAGTACTGGTCCTCTTTACCGCTCTTCTCGACCCTTACGTCTCCATTGGACTTGCCGTCGTCGTGCTGATTGGGCTTGCAATCTACAACGTTCGCTTCGGGGCTTCGTCGTGAAGCGCAGTTAGTACGCTTGTTCAAGGAGCCCGCCGCGCGGAAGCCGAGGCTTCCCCGGCGGACACATACCTGGCGGTCGTTTGGAGAACCATCCCCCTGTTTGCTACAATATCCGTGCAAAGCAAGCAGTGGATTGACTTCACGGCAAAAAGCAACCACGAAGGTCACCAAGGGACACGAAGGACATGCGCTTCATGGTTCTCCCCCTTCGTGCGCTTCGGGTCCTTGGCGGTTGAGCCTTCCATGACTTCACCGCAACAAGCAACCATGAAGGTCACCAAGGGACACGAAGGACATGCACTTCATGTTTATTCACCTTTTTATTCCCCTTCGTGCGCTTCGGGTCCTTGGCGGTTGAGCCTTCCGTGACTTCACCGCAACAAGCAACCACGAAGGTCACCAAGGGACGCGAAGGACATGCGCTTCATGGTTCTCCCCCTTCGTGCGCTTCGGTCCTTGGCGGTGAAGCCTCTTTGCAGTGGACTCGTTGTTGGATCAATGCCGGGATGCCGGGGTGCGAAGAGTTCGGTACGGTGCAACGTGAGGGGCGTGAGGCGTGCGGTGCGAGGCGCGAGGCGTGCGGTGTGAGGCGCGAGGCGTGCGGTGCGAGGCGCGAGGCGTGCGGTGTGAGGCGCGAGGCGTGCGGTGCGAGGCGCGAGGCGTGCGGTGTGAGGCGCGAGGCGTGCGGTGCGAGGCGCGAGGGGGGCAGGGGGGTGAGGGGGCGCG
>NZ_JBYNRX010000108.1:0-40618 GCF_057785375.1 Roseiflexus sp. | reverse complement strand
CAAGATGTTCGAGCGCCCGGTTTGCAAGGCGTAACGATCTACGACGCGCGTTGGCAGTCGTGGACGCACTGTTGGGGAGGCGAAGGCATTGGGGGAGGCGAAGGCATTGGGGGAGGCGAAGGCATTGGGGGAGGCGAAGGCATTGGGGGAGGCGAAGGCATTGCCTTCGCCTACCCGTCTGGTCGCCTCGTTGAGTTGAGCGCCCTTCTCGGGGGAATCAATCAGCGGTATCATAGAAGGGTCAAGGGGAATGAGCAGCACAGATCAGGAACCGTGTCAGAACCTGACCGACGCAACAATCCCGGCGTCCGGTTGGGACATTTCCGGTCTCAAGGGTCTTGGAGAAAGGAATCTCGTGAAACCTCCCGATAACCTCACCTGTCGTGACGCAATCCGCGGTATGCCGCTGTCATTCAATGCGCATGCCGCCGGCGGACTGCGCGCCGTCATTCAGTTTCGTATCACCGGCGCCGAGCCAGGTGATTATTACCTGCGCATTGCCGATGGAACATGCGTCTTTCAAGAGGGGGTTTTCCACACGCCCGATGTGACGATCCACTCCTCTTCGGACGTGTGGCTCTCTGTCTGCTATGGCCGGCTTGATGGGACGCTGGCGTATCTGCTCAGGCGCTACCGCGTCGAAGGGGATGTCTGGCTGCTGATGCGCATGAAATCACTCTTTTCCGGTTGAATCGATCACACCTCACGAATGTCGAACACATGTTTGACCACCGGCGCAATCGCCTGTTGCACCTGATCGAGGTTCAATCCGCTGACCTTGAACGTAATCAAACGCGCGCCGTCTTCTTTGTCGAACTGGCCAAATGAGATAAAGTTGCCGTTTGCCTGGAAGACGGCATTGCTCAAGCGAGCCAGCATGCCGGGATGGTCATCGAGCAACGCCGTCACCCGCACGCCATGCTCGCGCACGCTCATCAATTCCAGCAGGATTTTGAAGAGATCGGTTTCGGTAATGATACCGACGACCTCGTGACCGCGCATGACCGGCAACCCGCCGACGCGCTTATCGGCCATGATGCGCGCTGCCTCCTCGATTGGCGTGTCTTCGCTGACAGTGATCACCTCGCGGGTCATCACCTTATCGACGGTCAGTTTGCTCAGGAGATAGTTCAATTCCCACACGCTGAGCGACGAGACCGGCGAGGGAGAAGCAAACAGCAGGTCACGCTCGGCGACGATGCCGACCAGACGATGGTGAGCAATCACCGGGGCGCGCCGGATGCGCTTTTCCCGGAAGAGCATCAGCGCTTCCGAAATCGTCGTTTTGGGTTCCACCGTAATGACCGGAGCAGACATACGTTCACCGACAAGCATACATGTCCTCCTGTTGTCCAAATGATCGGCAGTCGCGCGTTAGGGCGGGAAGCAGGCGATCTCTGCCGTTCTGTGGCGAGTCACAGACCCAGATAAGCTGCGCGGATGTGCTGATTCTGCGCCAGTTCGCGCGCAGGTCCCTCTATCTCGACTTTGCCTTCCGCAAGGATGGCAAGCGCCATCTGCACATTTTGCTCGACCAGCAGAATCGTCAGACCTTCCTGGCGGAGCTGACGCAGGCTCTGAAACAGTTGCAGCGACAGTACCGGCGCCAGTCCGAGGGAAAGTTCGTCGATCATCAGCACGACCGGCTCTGCCGTAATCCCGCGCCCGACTGCCAGCATCTGCTGCTCGCCGCCGCTGAGAGTTCCGGCTTTCTGCTGGCGACGCTCCTTCAAGCGCGGGAACATCTCATAGACCCGTTCAAGATTCTTCTTCGCATTCGGACGGGCGCGGCGATTGGCAGCGCCCATCTCCAGGTTCTCCTCCACCGTCATTTCGGTGAACAACTGCCGTCCTTCCGGCACCAGCACGAGACCAAGATCGGCTTTCGTATAGGCGGGTGTTCCGCTGATGTCTTTGCCGTCGAAGCGGATCGACCCTTTCCAGGGGCGGATCAGCCCCATGACGGTGCGCAGCATCGTGGTTTTCCCCACCCCATTACCGCCGACCAGGCAGGTTAATTGTTTCTCCTCAAGCGACAGGGAAGGTCCCCACAGGATCTGCACTTCGCCATAGCCTGCCGCCAAGTCGCGTATTTCCAGGATGCTCATGCTACACCTGTTCTTCCATCAATTGTTCTGCAATGCGCGGATCTCCCAAATACGCCTCGATCACGCGCTGATTGCCGGCGATCTCCTGTGGCGTTCCCTCGGCGATCAGTTGACCGTAATCCAGCACAATAATGCGATCAGAGACGTTCATAATCGCTTTCATCACGTGCTCGATCATCAGGATCGTCACGCCCTGATCCCGGATCTTCAGAATGGTTTGCACCATGCCATCGATCTCGGCAGGATTGAGACCGGCGAGCACCTCATCGAGCAAGAGCAGATGCGGACGGGCAGCCAGCGCGCGCGCCATCTCCAGGCGTTTCTTCTGCGCGACGTTGAGACTGCCGGCCAGTTGATCGGCGCGCGCGTCGAGACCGACGAACGTCAGCACCTCATCGGCAATCTCGCGCGCCTGATGGAGTGGACGGTTCTCGTGCCCGAAACAGGCGCCGACCATCACATTTTCGCGCACGGTCAGGTCATTGAGCGGGCGCACGATCTGATGGGTGCGCGCCATGCCCATTTTGGCGAGATGATATGGCTTCTTGCCGGTGACATCCTGTCCATGAAAAAGAACCCGCCCGCCATCCGGCTTATAGACGCCGTTGATCGTGTTGAACAGGGTCGTCTTGCCAGCGCCGTTGGGGCCGATCAATCCCAGGATCTGGCCCTTTGGCAGATCGAACGACACCTGCGTCAGCGCCTGAAGACCACCGAATCGTTTGGTCACATCGCGGACCTGTAAGAGAACGCTCATGTCAGCACCCTCCGCAACGGCGCAAAGCGACGACGCAGCCATCCAATCAGTCCTGCCGGAATGAAGAGAACGATGATGAGCAGCAGAATGCCGGAGATCACCAGTTGGAAATCCTTGAGCGGGAGGGCGCCGATCCTGACATCGCTGGTCAGCAGCAACCCGCGCAACCGCTGGTAGCCAAGTGCGCCGAGCACCGGTCCCAGGAGGGTGCCCTGCCCGCCGAGCATAATCATGACGAGCGTTTCGATCGAGAAATGCAGACGAAATGCGTCGCCCGGCTCGACATTGCCATTTTTGAAGAAGAAGAGCACGCCCAGCATACCGGGCAGCACCGCCGAGAACACAAACGCCAGCGTTTTGGCGCGGGGCGTGACGATCTCCATGACTTCTGTGGCGTCTTCATCTTCCCGAATGGACATCAACCCCAGACCGAACTTGCTGGTTTTGATGAGATAACTGAAGATGACCGCAAAAAGCGCGATGCCTACGACGGAATAGTACGTAATCCACAGCGCCTGCGTGGGACCGCCGTAGTCACGGTAGACTTCGATGCCGGTTGGTCCGCCGAACGGCTCAAAGTTGGCGACAAACGTTCGCGCTGCTTCATTGATCCCAATCGTTGCCAGTGCAAAGTATGCGCCGCGCAGTCGCAGGATCGACGCGCCGAGCGCAAGCGCGAGCAGCGCCGCGATCATGCCGCCCCCCAGCACTGCCAGCGGGAGCGGCGCATTCCACGAATCGATCAGGTACATGCCGAGGTAGCCGCCTAGCCCGAAGAATACCACATGACCGAAGGAGACATACCCCGTATACCCCAGGATGATGTTCAGACTGACTGCCATGCCAATCGCCAGCAGAATCGTGAACATGACCTCACGGGTCGAAGCGCTCTGGGTGACAATCGGCGCGAGGCCCAATGCCAGCACAATCACGAACGTGACCCAAAACCCCGGATGCAGCCACTGTTTCATCATTTGCCTAACAAGCCACTCGGTCGAACGAGCAGAATGAAGACAAACAACAGAAATTCGATGACCGGCACCCAGGTATTTGGCATCGTCAGGGGCAACACCCCTTCCAGAACGCCGAGGATCAACCCGCCGACGAGCGCGCCGAGCGGATTGCCTAATCCCCCCAGCACCACGATGATAAAACTCTTCAGTTCGTAGATGCCGCCTGAGAGGATGGTAAACGAGAAAAAGGTGGAAATCAATCCGCCGGCGATAGCGGCGAGCATCGTCCCGATGCCAAAACTGAGCGCCAGGATGGCCGTCGAAGGAATGCCCATCAACTCGGCTGCGGCGCGATTGTTCGCCACGGCGCGAATATATTTGCCGGTGCGCGTGCGGTAGAGGAAGGTGTACAGCGCGCCGGTCACAATCAACGTCACGACCATGGCGACCAGGCGTGTGCCCTGGAGCGCCACCGGACCGATCTGGACGCTGCCGAGTGAGAAGCCGGTATCGCGCGGCGCGGTGGTGAAGATGGCGGTTCCAAGCCCGATAATAATCATGTTGACCGAGAAGGTGGCCAAGAGCGACGACAGATGTGGTGCGTCGATCACGCGCGCAATGGCGATCAGGTAAATGAGCGCTCCCAACAGCAACCCGAAGAACGCAACAATAAACAACGCCAGGTACGGATTCACGCCAAAGGTCGTGAACAGCAGGTAGACCCCAAACATCCCCAGCGAGATCAGCGCGCCGTGGATCAGGTTGATCACACTCATCACTCCCCAGATGAGGCTCAACCCCATGGCGGCAATGCCATAGACAATACCGATCAATAAGCCATCGGCGATCGACGAAGCAATCGTGCCCGGACTCAACGCATACCTCCTTTGGCATGTCGGCGCAGGAATTATCGGATTGGGTACACAGGGTCGGCCGTCTTCCCTTGCTGTCGAGCGCGGCTTTGACGGCTTGCGTGTCGAGCGATCCGGCGGTTTCGATGGCGCGTTGCAGGATCAGCCCTGCAACATATCCGCCGGCGGCATGGTACGAAGGCTCTTCGTTGTATGCCGCTTTGTACGCTTCGATGAACTCGGCGCCTGTCGGTCCGTAATCAGGGGTGAATGCCGCCAGTGGTTCCCACTGACTGGGTCCAACGATACCAAGAGCTGCATCGCCGATCTCGGCGAAGGTTGGCTCAGGCGGCGCCACCAGCAGGGCAATGAACTTGACCGGCAGATTCTTGCTGAAGATTGCCTTAGAGAACTGTTGCCCGTCGGCAAAGTGTCCGCCTCCCAGGATGGCATCGACGTTCGTCGGAATCTTGTTGATGATCGGCGCGAAATCCGTGGCGCCGGAGTCGTACCCTTCTTTCATAGCGACCTCAAATCCCTGTGCGACCGCATATTTTTCCAGCGCACAACATCGGTGGAGAATTTGTCGTTTTCGTGGACGATCGCAATGCGTTTTGCATTGGGATCGATGCTGGCGAGCATATCCACGGCGCCGGTCAGGTACCGTCCGGCAGGGGTGTAAGTCTGATAGACCAGGGTGTACCCCTTTTGATATGTCCCTTCAGAGGCGGCGCCGGTGGTGATCATAATTCGTTCGTACTGTTCGGCGATCACTGCCGAGGCATCCGCCAATCGCAATGAGTACGGGCTGATCAGGAAATCGGCTTTGTCATCGGTCACCAGCTTGGTGTAGAGTTCCTGGACGCGATCTTTGTTCGATTCGTCGTCGTAGAACTTGGCTTCGAAACGGACGACCGTGCCATCCGCCAGTTTGAGTCCGCCCGCCTGGTTCACCTGGTCCATCCACAGTTTGAGACCATTCGTCTGGCGGGTTGACTCGACGTTCAATTTACCGGTGAGGGAGGCGGTAAAGCCAATGATGACCGTCTTTTCAGCCGCCGGGCGCCGCAGCGGGAGGCTGAGTCGCCGCTGCCGGTTGTTGCGGTGCGGTTGTGGGTGCAGTCGTTTGGGGTTGTGGAGATTCTGCGCCTCCTGCGCCGGAGGGTGGAGTGGACGGCGGGCCGCCGCCGCAGCCAGCAAGAATGATGCCAAAGAACAGCAACACCACCAGCGGACCATGCCAGATGCGTTTCATACAGCGTGTCTCCTTTCTTTCAACGCTGAACCGAACCCTGACGCTCTGACCGTTCAGAACGTCAGCCAGGCGCTGATCCTGCGTTGCACGCAGAAAACGGTTGCAACGAAAACCGGGAGTCTGCTGCAGCGAGGGGAACGTTCGTGTAGGTCTGGATCAATCCTCCTTTCGCTCTAAAGGTGAGATATACCTACCCCTGCACGCGCATCATTGCGGTTTCTGGGGGCGCCCGGGTAAAGAACGACACGCGGCACAGGCTGAGAGCCTGTCCGAAGACCTCGCCACGTGACGTGTGACCAGGCAGGTGAAGGCATTGCCTTCGCCTGCGCGGGATAGGCTCTAAGTCGCCATGCCGCGCGATAGCATAACCCGAAGAAGTAAAGTTGGCAGTCGTGGCATCCAACGCTATGCGCCGTTGAGGTCTGGCGGAGTGCAGCAACCTCAACTCCTTTTTGCCAATACAAACCTGCGCTCTCGCGCACTATCTGCGCGGGAACTTCAAAAATGGAAGAATAATGGCCGGAATAGGATATTGCGAGCAGATAATAGGTCAAAAAAGAGCGAGCGTCAATGGTTATTCTCGCAACATAGTTATGTCTTTGCAACAGCGCGGGAAATGGTGTTCCTACGAGCCATCCTGATGCTCACGCGCCAGGCGCATGACCCGAAATGCCTCGGCATACGCCAGCCCGGCGGCTTTGCCGGTTTCCGCCGCCCAGTCGCGTAACCATTGCCCGTCGCCGACCTGCACCTGGCTGGCATGGCAACGCAACGCTTCAATCTTGCGTTCGATGGTCGTCGAAATGTCCACGTACACGGTGTACGGTCCCGCCTGATCGGTCGTGATGTACAACTCTTTGACCTGATGCGGCTCCAGACCTTCAGCGAGCAATTCCGGGAAGATCGGGCGGGTTGGAGCACTGGGGAACACGGCAGTGACGGCGGCTTCGGCGGCGGCGCGGTGATCGGCATGATTGACATAATCATTGCCATAGAAGAACGCGGTTGGATCGCCACAAACGACGCGATCCGGCTTCAGGCGGCGGATCAGGCGCGTTAGTTCGCGGCGCAACTCGAGCGTCGGTTCGAGCACGCCGTCTCTGTAGCCAAGGAAGAAAACTTCACGCACGCCAAGCACCCCGGCAGCGGCACGTTGTTCCTTCTCACGAATGCGCACCAGTTCGTGCAGGTCCTGGTCGGGATCGTTGCTGCCAGCCGAACCATCGGTCACGATGCAGTAATAAACCTCGTGCCCTTCGTCCGCCCACAGAGCGGCGCTGCCGCCCATACTGAATTCCGGGTCGTCGGGATGGGCAAAAATGCCCAGGATGCGCTGGATGGAGTGTCCTGCGGTGCTCATGGTCCATGATTTCTGACTGGAAGGGATGACTTCACTGGGTATAGAACGAAGTGTACCACGACTTCGGATAGGGCGTGGCGCCGCTGCATAACGGGCGCTGCCACGCCTTCTTCTTCGTGCAGCCCCGCTGACGCGGGCTGAAGCCCTTGCTCAGGTCAGTGCGCCCCGTTAGGGTTGCCCCGTGCGCAGGATCGGGCGGCACGAGAAGAGGAGTCCAGTTCGCCCGCTGCGCCCCTTTTCCCCGCGTGGGGGGTGCAACATCCGGCAGCGGACCAGCCGCGAAGAGGCTGGCACTTGCGGTGAGCACGGTCGAACCGCGTCCTCAGCGCGGGCTTCAGCCCGCAGCGGTACGGCGTGACGCATCATGCCTGCATCCCGTGCGCCTTGCAACGTTGCGAGTCCGCCTGGTCTGTGCTATAATCGCCCTCTGCAACTGAAGAAAACTTCTGCTCTCTTGCGCCCGCGCCGCGCGCATGGTGCGGGATATGACAAAGAGGGCCTGAGACCAGAGGAGGATCAATGCGCGAGCGTCGCCGTGACTACGAACTGTTATTCATTATTCCCCCGACACGTATTGGCGATGAGGAGATTGGCAACGCTATCGAGCGAGTCGCTCAGACGATCGCCAACCTCGGCGGTACAGTGACGACCATCAATCACGCGCCACCCTGGGGACGTCGGAAGTTTGCCTACCCGATCCGCGCCTACATCGAAGGCGAGGCGAGTCGCCGGGTATTTACGGAAGGGTACTACGTGTTAGTGCATTTCCAGATGGCAGCAGATCGTATCGCCGAACTTGAACGCCTGCTCAAACTCAACGATTCGGTGTTGCGCTACATGCTGACGCTGATCGAAACACGCAGTCCAGCGCCTGTTGCGGTCAAATCGGCCGAAGCGCGCGATGGCGTAGAGCCCGAAGAAGCGGAGGAGTTTGACGAGGACGAGGACGAGGACGAGGACGCAGAATACGTCGAAGCAGATGAGGAAACCGATGACGACTGACAGGCGCTGGTTCGTTATGAAGGGGAGAGGAACGAACAATGGCGAAGGATCTGAATAAGGTGATGATCATTGGGCGTCTCGGCAAGGACCCGGAGATGCGCCACACGCCTGGCGGCAGCCCTGTCACGACGTTTAGCGTTGCCACCGGACGACAATGGAAGGACGGCAGCGGCGAATTGCACGAGGAGACGGAGTGGTTCAATGTTGTGACGTGGAATAAACTGGCCGAGATCTGCTACGAGCACCTGCGTAAATCCAGTCGCGTCTACATCGAAGGTCGCCTTCAGACTCGCCATTGGGACGACCAGAACGGCGTGACGCATTATCGCACCGAGGTGGTCGCAAGCGATATGATTATGCTCGATAGCCGGGTTCCGCGAGAGCAGTCGCACCATGGCGATGAACCGCCCTATCATCAACCCGATCATCGCTCCTCCGCTCGTGGGCAACAGGCGAAGGATGATTTTACCATTGGTGACGAGGATATTCCGTTTTAGCGTTTCAGGTGAGGTGGCTTGTGACTGACGATCAGGCTCGTCGCGGCGCCGGCGCATCCCGCCGCCGCTTTGGATCCCGGCGCAAGGTCTGCCTGTTTTGCGCCGACCAGATCCGTGCCGTAGACTATAAAGATATGAAGCGTCTGCAACGCTGCTTGTCTGAACGCAGCAAGATTCTGCCGCGTCGCCGTACCGGCGTTTGTGCGCGTCACCAGCGCTCGCTGACCGTGGCGATCAAGCGGGCGCGCCATATGGCGCTGCTTCCGTTTGTTGCAGCGCATATGCATTCGTAAGTGGTAGTGAGTTCATTCCTGGCAGAACCGCCCGGTCGGTTTGTCTGCACGGCTTCCGTCAGCAGAGCATATCGACCGTGGCGGCTCTTGTGTGTCGAATTGCCTTTGCATGACGTCTCATAAACAGAAACCACAATCGTCGCGCTCGACACGCCCGCCAACTCCTGCACGTCGTCATTTGCGTCGCAGTGAAATTGAGCGCCGCCGCCAGCGGACGATTATCATCGGCACGATAGTAGTCGTGGCGATAGCCTTGATGTCCCTGGCGGCCGGTCTGGTCTACGAACAGGTCTGGCTGCCGGGTCGCCCGGTGGCGCAGGTCGGTGATGTGACACTGACGCGCGGCGATTACGAGGTGGAACGTCGCGGTGAAGCGGCGCGCTTGATTGCGCAGAGTCTCTATCTGGCGACGTTCGGCCCGCAGTTTGCGCAGCAGTTCCTCGATCAGATTCCACAGTTCGATGCGCGGGCTGCCGCTGCACGCAACGAGCCGGTCGATGACGCCCTGGTGCAGGAGTGGATCGATCTGCAACTGATCCGCCAGGGAGCGCAGAACAGGTTCGGTATTCAGGCGACCGACAGCGAGGTGGCGCAAGGGTTTATCAATATCTATGGTCCCGATTTTGCGCCGCCAGCCGATGCGGTGACGCCAACCGCCACTCTGCCGCCAACCAGCCCGCCAGAACCGACCGCCGGGTCAGAAACGCCTTCACCGACGCCCGCCGGTCCTACGGCGACGCCAACGCCTTCACCAACACCGGAACCGACTCAGACTCCGTCGCCGACGCCGTTGCCGGATGAGGCGCTTGCTCGCCAACAGGCGGCGTTGCAGCGCCTTTATGATGAGTATGTCAATGAAATGCGGCGCATCGATCCGCAACGTCGCCTTCATTTGACGATCGATGATTTTCGGCGTGGTTTGTATTTCCAGTTCTTCCGCGAGGCGCTGACGCGCAAGGTGCAGGAGCAACTGGTTCCGGATGCAACCTTTACGCCAACGACCGATCCGAGCAGCATTGAGGTGCGCCATATTCTGCTCAAGGTGACGGTTCCGGTGACGGCGACGGAAGAAGAGCGCGAACGGGCGTTTGCTGCGCGTCGTGCTGAAGCCGAGGCGTTGCTGGCTGAGGCGCGCGCGGCTGCCGATTTTGCCGAACTCGCGCGTGAACGCTCGGAGGATTTCAATACGAAGGAAACAGGCGGGACGCTGCCGTTGTTCGACAAGGACGGCAAGACGACCGATGGCCAGCAGATCGACCCGGCAATTGTTCAGGCAATCGCAAATGTGGAGGAAGGCGAGGTCGTAGGTCCGGTGCGCACGTCGTTTGGCTGGCATATTGTGCAACTGGTGCGCCGAACGGTCGACTCGCGCGAGGCGCAGATCAATCGGGCGCGTGCGGAAGCGTTCGATCGCTGGCTCGAAGAACAGCGTGCCGCAATCAGCATTCAGCGCTTCCCGACCCTCGTGCCGTCGCCGACGCCGTTGCCGACCGGAACGCCTGCTCCGCCGCCGACAGTGGAGTTGGGCGGCGAGCCGACGCCGACGCCGTTGTCAACGCCGACCGCAACCGGTGTTCCCGAAGGAACGCCTGAGATAACGCCGACGGGAACTGCCGGTCCGGCTGAGGGGACGCCTGGTGTAACCCCGACGCCGTAGATGTGAGGCAAGAGGTGAGAGAAAAAGAGGCGAGAGGAGCGGGGTGAGCGGGGCGAGGGTGAGAGAAAAAGAGGCGAGAGAAAAAGAGGCGAGAGAAGCGGGGTGAGCGGGGCGAGGGTGAGAGAAAAAGAGGCGAGAGAAAAGAGGCGAGAGGAGCGGGGTGAGCGGGGAGAGGGTGAGAGAAAAAGAGGTGAGAGAAAAAAGAGGCGAGAGGAGCGTAAGGTCAAGCGGTTCGCTCGCCCGTTCTCATGGGAAGGTCGAAGACGTCCTCGACCTTTGAGGTCTGCTCCACACACATCGCTATGCTGGCGGTCATCGCTGGCGGAATGACCCGTTTCCTCTGGGTATGCGTCGCTGCGACCTCAAAGGTCTGCGCCAGAGGTAAAAGGCGAGGCGCAAGACATGCAATCATGAGACACTGGAAACCACAGGCTGCCTACGGTCGATGGATTGCACTCGGTCTGTTGATCCTCGCGCTTGGCGGTATTACCCTGGCTGGTATCGGTCTGGTTCGCCGCCTGAGCGGCAGCCCTGAACAGTGGCGGATTGACATTGGTGCGTTTGGCTTGCTGCTGCTGTTGATGGTCAGTCTGCTGGCGGCGGTATGGGCGGCGTATCGATGGATTGCAGCCCTGACATTGACCTACGATATTGACCGTAACGGGTTGTATATCCGCTGGGCAGGCAATCAGGCGATCATTCCGCTGGAACGGATCGTGACAATCGATCTCGGATCTGGTCCAGTCTTCCTGCCACTGGGTCTGTTTCAACGTGTGGGCACATATTGGGGGCGCGCGTTTGCCGGTGAAGCGCCGCTCTACCTCTATGCGACGCAACCGCTGCGTGAGTGCCTGATTATCTACACGCCGGATGCCGCCTACGCGATATCGCCGGAAGACCCGGAAGCCTTCGTTCAGGACCTGGAGCAGCGCCGGAGTCTGGGCGCTACCAAGCCGATGCAGCCGGCGCTCGAATATAGCCGGGCGTTTCACTATACATTCTGGCACGATGGAACGGTGCTGGCGCTGATTGTGGCGGCGGTGTTCATCAATCTGCTGGCGCTTGGATTGATCGCTGTCGCCTATCCCTCGCTGGCGCCGCTCGTGGAGATGCGCTTCGATGCAACCGGCGAACTTGCCGAACTGCGTCCGCGCCATCAGACCCTCTTTTTGCCCATGGCAGCGTTCGGTCTCAGCCTGCTCAACATGGCTGCCGGTCTGGCGCTGTACCAGCGTCTGCCGTCCGGCGCGCGGTTGCTCCAGGGCGCCTCGGTGATTGTGCAGCTGCTGTTCCTCGTTGCCGTTGTGCAGATTCTGTGGTGAAGAGGAGCGAACATGCCACCTGGAGCGTTCGACGCCTGATACGTTATCCCTCCAGCAGCAGCCGCTCCGGGTCTTCCACCAGTTCTTTCACCCGCACCAGGAACGACACCGCCTCGCGCCCGTCGATAATGCGATGATCGTAGGACAGGGCGACGTACATCATTGGGCGAATGACAACCTGCCCGTTGAGCGCCACCGGACGTTCCTGAATCTTGTGCATGCCCAGGATGCCGACCTGCGGCGTGTTGAGGATCGGCGTTGACATCAACGAGCCGAAGATGCCGCCGTTGGTGATGGTGAAGGTTCCTCCCTGGAGATCGGCGATGGTCAGTTTCGACTCGCGGGCGCGGCGCGCCAGTTCTTCGATACCGCGTTCAATCTCGGCAAAACTGCGACGATCAGCGTCGCGCAATACCGGTACCACCAATCCTTCGTCGGTGCTGACGGCAATGCCGATGTCATAGTAGTGCTTGACGATAATCTCGTCGCCGCGGATTTCGGCGTTGAGCAGCGGGAAGGCTTTCAGTGCGCCGATGACCGCTTTTGTGAAGAACGACATGAAGCCAAGACCGACGCCGTGACGCTCGCGAAACTGGTCGCGATGGCGTTTACGCAGCTCGATGACGGCGCTCATATCGATCTCGTTGAACGTGGTGAGCATCGCTGCCGTGTGCTGCGCCTCAACGAGCCGGGCGGCGATCGTCTGGCGACGGCGAGTCATCCGAATGCGCTCCTCGCGCCGGTTTTCCCCGGAGACTGATGCAGGGATCGGCATCGGGGCAGGTTGCGGCGGCGGTGGAAGAGCAGGTTCCGCCGGCGCTGGATGATGCACGCCTTCGCGTTTGAGCACATCCTCCTTCGTCACCCGCCCGCCGGGACCGCTGCCCGGGACGGCGGCAATGTTCACTCCCTGCGTCTCTGCAATGCGGCGTGCGACCGGGGTGGCCATCACTCTGGCTTCAGACGCGCCATCGTGCGGCGGCGCCGTGACAGGCGCTGCTGCGGTTTCAGTAATGACCCCCAGGGTTTCGCCCATGGTCACAACCGCGCCGTCGGGTTTGAGAATACGGCTCAGAACCCCGGACTCCGCCGCCGTCACTTCAACGGTCACCTTATCGGTTTCGAGTTCGACCAGCACCTCGCCAGTGGTGATCGGGTCACCTTCGTGTTTGCGCCATACCCCGACCGTGGCTTCGACGATCGACTCTCCCAGAGTTGGGACCTTGATTTCGATGGCCATACTGTCCTCGTGGTTCAGTGATACTGCTCAACTGCTGGCGCGCGCAGCGCCCCGGCGATCAGGCGTTGCTGCTCGATCAGGTGCAGCGCCAGCGATCCTTCGGCCGGACTCGCTGATGCCGGCCTGCCGACATAACTGAGCGTCAGGTCGGGTCCGATCAGGTCACGCAGCCGCGGCGCGACATAGCGCCAGGCGCCCATGTTCTCTGGCTCTTCCTGCAACCAGACGACCTCCTGAAGATTGGGGTAGCCGGCCAGCACGTCACGCAGTTCATCGACGGGGAAGGAATACAACTCTTCCAGCCGCACCACTGCGACGCCATTCGTCAGTGGCGTGTCGCTGGCGCTGAGCAGGTCAACACAGATTTTCCCGGAGCAAAGCACCAGGCGTGCGACATCCGCCGGACGTTCTTGCGCTTGCGGGTCGTCGATGACACGCTGGAAACGTCCTTCGCTGAGATCGTGGAGCGATGAAGCGGCGCGCGGGTGGCGCAGCAGGCTCTTGGGCGTCATGATGATCAGCGGGCGTGGATCGGCGTTCAGCAGCAGCGCCTGCCGGCGCAGCAGATGGAAATACTGCGCCGCCGTGGTGCAGTTTGCCACGCGAATGTTATCTTCGGCGGCGAGCTGCAAAAAGCGTTCGAGGCGCGCGCTGGAGTGCTCAGGTCCCTGTCCCTCATAGCCATGGGGCAGCAACAGAACGAGCGCTGGCGTTTGCCCCCATTTCTTGCGCGCCGACACGATGAACTGATCGATGATGACTTGCGCGCCGTTGGCAAAGTCGCCGAACTGCGCCTCCCAGAGCACCAGCGCTTGCGGGTTGTGCGCCGAATATCCAAACTCGAACCCGAGCGCAGCCGCTTCGGAGAGCGGGCTGTTGTAGACCGCAAACGAAGCACGCGCCTGCGGCAGCGCCTGAAGCGCGCACCAGCGCTCATCGGTCTGCGCATCGTGCAGCACCAGGTGGCGCTGACTGAACGTGCCGCGCTCAACGTCCTGCCCGGTCAGGCGAATCGGGATGCCCTCCTCCAGGAGTGATGCAAACGCCAGGATTTCGGCATGCGCCCAGTCGATGGCGCCCGGCATGTGGAGTGCGGTACGACGCCGTTCCAGCAAGCGTTCCAGACGCGGATGCACCCGAAAACCGGCGGGCCACTGGAGGAGCGCCTCGTTGAGCGCAACCAACCGTTCGGCGGAAACGGCGGTGTTAGTGCGGCGGGCGATGCCAGGGGGCGGCAGCGGCGGCGGCTCCTCGAAGTGCGGGTGCGCTTCCGCCGCGCTACGCGCCTGCTGCAACCGTTCCCAGACCATCGTGATCATCCGGTTCGACTCGTCAGCAGATACGACTCCTTCGGCGATCAGTTTTGCCGCCCACTGTTCACGAACGGTCGGGTGGCGGGCAATGATCGCATACATCGTCGGTTGGGTGAAGGCGGGTTCGTCGCCTTCGTTGTGTCCCCAGCGGCGGTAGCCGACGAGATCGATCAGGAAATCCTTGCCGAAACGTTCGCGGTAGGCGTAGGCCATACGCGCCACCGCGATGCACCCCTCGACATCGTCGGCATTGACGTGCACAATCGGGATCTCAAACCCTTTTGCCAGATCGCTGGCGTACAGGGTCGAACGTCCCTCGCGCGGCGATGTCGTGAACCCGATCTGATTGTTGACGATAATATGAATGGTTCCGCCAGTGCTGTACCCGGCGAGATTGGCGAGGTTCAGCGTTTCGGCGACGATCCCTTGAGCGGGGAAGGCGGCGTCGCCGTGAATCAGGATGGCGAGCGAGGCGCGTTTGTCCTGCGCCGGCTCACCTTTCTGATCGCACCGGTCCTCTGCGGCGCGTGCACGCCCGGCGACCACCGGATTGACGAATTCCAGGTGACTGGGGTTGGGCGCCAGTGTGATCGGCATCTGCTCGATCCCGGCTTCGCGGAAGGCGCGCCGCGCGCCGAGGTGGTACTTGACATCGCCGACCCATCCGGCAGCGCCGCGCCCGGCGGGTGAGAGGGCTGCGTCGCGTCCGGCGGTCAGAAATTCGCTGAGGATGGCGCTATATGGCTTGCCAAGAATGTGCGCCAGGACGTTTAGGCGCCCGCGGTGCGCCATGCCGATCACGACCTCGCGCACGCCGCCGGTGGCGGCATTGCGGATGATCGAGTCAACGATCGGGATCAGCATGTCGCACCCTTCAATCGAAAACCGCTTCTGCCCGACGAAGGTCTGATGCAGGTAGCGCTCGAAGGTTTCGACCTCGGTCAGGCGTTCGAGAAGTTCTCGTTTGCGGGTCTCATCGAATCCATAGAAGAAGCGTCGGCTTTCGATTGCTTCGCGGATCCATTCGCGTTCCTCGAACACCTGCACATGGTCGGTTTCATAGCCGATCGTGTCGCAGTAGGCTTCGCGCAGTTTCTGTACGCCTTCAAGCGCATTGCGCGACTCGGATGCCAGCGGTCCGCGCACGATATGCGCGGGCAGCAACGCAAGGTCTGCATCGGTTACATCGTGGCTGGCGCCATCGAGTCCCGGATCACTGGGCGGCTCGCTGCCAAGCGGGTCGATCCGCGCCGCCAGATGCCCGAGTTCACGGATGTAGCGAATGAGACGGGCGGCAGCGACCGTATGGGTGATATCAATCGGCGATGCCGGACCGATGTGCGCTCTGGAAAGATCAATGTCGGGAGTGGTCTGAAGATCGATCACGGGAGGCGCCGCAGGAGAAGGCGTCGCACCTGCGACTATTGCAGGCGCCTCCGGCGACCAGTGTGCGAAGAATGCGCGCGTCGCCGGATCGACCGACTCAGGGTTGGCGCGATAGCGTTCGTAGAGTTCGATCACATACCCGGCGTTTGGTCCATGAAACAGTGCGTCTATCGACATGCATCACCTGTCTTTTGTTCTTTTTCTCACTCATTATAACAGCACCGGGGAGCGCAAGCGCTGCGGGCTAAAGCCCTTGCTCAAGTCCGTCAAGCCCGTGCGGGGCTATCACGCGCGCAGGATCAGGCGCCCAGACGGGGTGTTGAGGCGCGGCGCCGCCTCACCCGTACTGGCATTCTGATAACTGAGCAGCCAGCGTTGCCCCCGAAAGAAGTTGGAGAACGTCAACAACGAACGAACAGATCATTACATGTGTTCAGATCACTTGAGTTCGTGCTCAGACGTGGGCTATAGTGAAAGGAACAAGAAAACAGGCTCCTGGCGGTAATGAACGCTTCAGCGGGAAGCGTCTCGTCAGCGAGCAGTGATACGAGGATCAACATCGTGTCTTCAGTCAGCAACGCAGAGTACATCGCACTCAAGAGACTCATCAAGGAACGCGGTCTTCTCGACAAGCAACCAGGGTTTTTTATCGGCGTGATTGCGCTCAAGGTCGGCATGCTTATCGCCAGTATCGTCATTCTGTTTCTGGTCGATAATCTTTGGATTCAGGCGTTGAACGCCATATTCATGGGCTTTGTCCTGGCGCAGATCGGGTTTACGTCCCATAGCGCCTGCCACCGGCAGATCTTCCACAAGGTCGGCTGGAACGATGCGTTTGGCATTTTCCTGGGTAATCTGCTGTTAGGGTTGAGCGCCGAATGGTGGACCGGCAAGCACAATGCGCACCACGCGCATCCGAACCACGACGGCATGGACCCCGACCTGGACGTGCCGGTGGTGGCGTTCACGCCCGAGCAGGCGGAGTCGCGGCGCGGCATCTGGCGCTGGATGGTGAAGAATCAGGCGTTTCTCTTCTTTCCGTTGCTCACATTGCAGGGGTATGCGCTGCGTGAGGTCAGTTACCGCTTCGTGCTGAGTCCCGATTCGCGACGGCGCGGCATCGAGATTGCCATGATGGCGCTCAACCTGGTCTGGTATCTCTCGCTGCCGATAATCGCGCTGGGACCGTGGGCCGGGATCGGGTTCATTCTGATCAGTCAGGCGTTCTTCGGCGTGTATCTGGGGTCGGTCTTTGCTCCCAATCACAAGGGGATGCTGATCGTCGATGATGACACGCAGATCGATTTTTTGCGCCTCCAGGTGCTGACGGCGCGCAATGTCAGCGGTCATCCGATCACCGATTTCTGGTACGGCGGCCTGAACTATCAGATCGAGCATCATCTGTTCCCGTCGCTGCCAATGCACCGTCTGCGTGAAGCGAGCCGGATTGTCAAGGAGTTCTGTGCAAAACACGGCATTTCGTACCACGAAACGTCGATGATCCAATCGTACCGCGAGATTCTGGGGTATCTCCACGAAATCGGCGCATCACTGCGCGCCCCGAAGGCGGTGTCGTCGTCGGTGTAGGGGTGCAGACCTCAAAGGTCGGGGACGTTCAATGGACCTTCCCCCACGACCTTTGAGGTCGAGCGTGACCCTTTCCGTCGGTGACGTTCAATGGTCGAGCCTGATCCCCGGCGTAGACCCTTGAGGTCCACCGGCGTTCCTGGAGTGAGCAGGAACCACACCGCTGGCGAGGTTCGCCGGCAGCGACGCATCTCCGGCGAAGACCTCAAGGGTCGGCGACGTTCCCGCCAAGACCTTTGAGGTCGTTGGCGTTTCCGGCGTGGGCGCGACCCGTTCCGCCGGTGGCGTTCAATGGTCGAGCCTGATCCCTGGCGCAGACCTCAAAGGTCGGGGATGTTTTCGACCTTCCCACCATCTCATCCCTCACCCCTCACCCCTCACCTCTCACCTCTCACCTCTCACCTGCACAGTTTTTGAACATATCTTGCAGAATAAATGAAATGTATTCTGATCATTTCAAGCGATTGCGCAGAGAACATGTAAGTGATGCGTAGTGAAAATAATGTTGAAACTGAGAGGACGTGTGCTATAGTAATACTACGAACTCTGAACTACATCTTTTGCCGGGTTATACTGCGTATGGTTCTCATACGTGGTTGTTGTATCCTTTTTGATTTTTTCTCGCGTCATTGTAGTTCAGATACATTACTACAAAGTTGTCGAATGTTCACTATTCTGTCGGCGCAAACGGTGATGTTTGCAGCGGCACGGCATTGTGAACAGGTAAGCACGTTTTTCAGGGAGGCGACGTATGAATCTGCTGCGCGCAATCGGTCGGTTCCTGCTGGGCGCTCTGAAGGTGTTGCGCCTAGCGCTGCCCAAACTGGGCGTGGGCTGGATGTTCGCCCTGCTCACCAGCAACTTCAACCGCGTGTCGATCGTCGAGCTGGGAGTCATGGCGATCATCGTGACAACGATGATCGGTCTGCATCACTTCCTGTCGCCGTTTCAGGTGGTCTGGGGGCGCATCGCCGATAGCCATCCGGTCTTTGGGTTGCGCCGCACACCCTACCTGCTCCTTGGCGCGACGGTTGCCAGCCTGGTGTTCCTGGCATTGCCTTCGGTGGCGCTGGCAATGGGTGAGGGGTCGGTGCTGGCAATCGCCGCCGGGTATGCGCTGCTGATCCTGTTTGGCGTCAGTATCGCAGCAATGGGCGACTGCCACCATGCGTTGATTGCGGAGGTGACCAATCCCAAGACGCGCGGCGGCGTCATTGCAGTGGTCTGGACGTTCACGATCATGAGCACGATCATCGCTGCAACGGTGATCAAGGCGCGCATGCCGACGTATACCCCTGAGCTGATGCAGTCGCTCTACAACCTGACGCCGCTGGTGGTGATCGGTTCGGCGCTGCTCGGCGTGCTGGGTATCGAGAAACGTCTGAGCCGCGCAGAGTTGGCGGTTGCGCTCGAACGTGCGCGCGCTGCCGCGCCTCCCGGCAATCCGTTGAGCGCGGCGTTCGGTCTGCTGCGCCAGAATCCGCAGGTGCGCGCGTTCTTCGGGTTTGTCTTCCTCTCGATCGTCGGCATCTTCCTGCAGGACTCGATCCTGGAAGTCTTTGGCGCTGAGGTCTTCCATATGACCCTGAAGGAGACGACGACGTTTACGCAGACGTGGGGCGGCGGCGTGCTCGGCGGTATGCTGATCATGGGGCTGCTCAGCACGATCTTTCCGATCGGCAAGAAACTGATTGCGTTGATCGGCGGCGTCGGCACGGCGTTCGGTCTCGGACTCCTGGCGGTCTGTGCGCTGACTGAACAGCGTGCGCTGCTCAATCCGGCGATTGTGCTCATGGGCGTCAGCACCGGTCTGTACAACGTCGGCGCGCTGTCGCTGATGATGGATATGACCGTCGAAGGCGCAACCGGTCTCTACATGGGTATGTGGGGCATGGCGCAGGCGTTTGGCACCGCAACGGCGAATATTCTGGCAGGTGCGCTCCATACGGTGCTGATCGAGGCGCAGGCGCTCAGCCAGACGCTCGGCTACGGCGTGATCTTCGGTCTGGAAGCGGTGCTGATGGTGATCGGCATTGCGCTGCTGTCAGGCGTCAGCATCGAGGCCTTCCGCGGTCTGACGCGCTCCGACATTACGCGCGCGATGGAAGCCGGCGCAGTCGCCTGATGAGGTGTGCGGGTGACCGACGTTCTTCCTATCCGGTTCGATGCCATTGCTGGTGCGTATGACCAGGTGCGTGGTCATCCGCCGGAGGTTGCGGAGCAAATCGGCAGGGCGATTGCGACGCTTGCAGGGAACAACGCGCTTGTGCTGGAACTCGGCATTGGCACCGGTCGCATTGCTCTGCCGGTCGCCTCAGCCGGTTGCCGGGTCGTCGGAATCGATATTTCTGCTGAAATGCTGCGTGCAGCGCGCACGAAAGATGGCGGCGAGGCGCTGTGGTTGCTTCAGGGGAATATCGAACGTCTGCCGTTCGCCGATGGGGTGTTTGATGCGACGCTGGCAGTGCATGTGCTCCATCTGGCGCGCGATTGGCGCGGTGCGCTCGCTGAGGCGCTACGAGTCCTCCGTCCGGGCGGGGTCTTCATTCAAGGGCGCGACTGGCGCGATCCGCAGAGTTGCGTCGGCCGGCTGCGCAGCAAACTGCGGGAAACGTTGATCGACCTGTTGCCCGGGGCGCGTCCGCCAGGCGCGGGTGCGGCGATTGGGCAGGCGCTGGCGAAACTTGGCGCGATGGCGGAACCCGAGGTGGTGGCGGCATCCTGGGTGGCGCCGATCAGCCCGGCGCAGGTGCTCGAAGAGATGGAGTCGCGCTCGGACGCCGAAACCTGGGTGCTCGACGACGTCACGCTGAATGCTGCGCTCGAACGTCTGCGCGTGTGGGCGGCGAGCGTCTACAGCGATCTGAACCAGCCCGAAATGGTCGAGCGACGGTTCGTTCTTCAGGCGGCGCGGCGAACGCTGAACGCCCCTGACCCTTGAGGCCTCGTTGAACAATGGTATCCGTTGTAGTCTATGGGACATAGGTGGGAAGGTTAGCCGGGCAAGAGGCAAGCAGGAGAAGGCGGGCGGGGAAGACGGGTTGGTTCTCAGTTCTCGGTTCTCGGTTCTCGGAACCCCTAAGCAAGGCAATGCCATGGCAGCGACAGTCATTCGGGAAGACGGCGCATACCACAGTTTCTGCGGGCTGACGTGCGTGGGCTGGCTGTATCAGAAGATCAAGGACAGCTTCTTTCTGGTGCTCGGCACGCATACCTGTGCTCATCTGCTCCAAAACGTGCTCGGCGTCATGGTGTTCGCCCGTCCGCGCTTCGGCGTCGCGCTGATCGAAGAGGCGGATCTGTCGCAGCAGCAACCAGAATTGAACGCCATCATTGATGAGATTGTCGCCGATCACCATCCGTCGGTCATTTTCCTGCTCTCTTCCTGTACGCCAGAGGTGATGAAGGTCGAGTTCGACGGTCTGGCGCGCGCAGTTAGCCGCCCCGATCTGCCGGTGCTCTTCGTGCCCGCCAGCGGTCTCGACTATACCTTCAGCCAGGCGGAGGATTCGGTGTTGCAGGCGTTGCTCCCCTTCTGCCCGGTCGCTCCTCCCGATGATCGACGGGTCGTGTTCCTCGGTTCGGTCAATGATGCGATTGCCGATGATTTTCGCGCCGAAGCGGCACGTCTCGGCATTCCGGTCGCCGGGTTCCTGCCTGAAAGCCATTTCCGCGATCTACCGCCGATCGGTCCAGGCACGGTGGTGGCGCCGCTGCAACCGTACCTGGCGAAGGTCGCCGGTCGCCTGGCGCGCGAACGCGGCGCAACGGTGGTGACCTCACTGTTCCCCTTTGGTCCTGACGGAACGCGGGTGTTCTGGGAAGACGTGGCTGCCGCGATGGGGAATCCGGTCGATCTGCGCGATCGTGAACGGCAGGCATGGGATCGTCTCGAACCGCACCTTGAGATTCTGCGCGGCAAGAAGGTGTTCTTCACAGCGGACAACCTGATGGAACTGCCGCTGGCGCGGTTCCTCAAGAACGCCGGATGCACCATTCTGGAATGTAGCAGCCCGTATATCAACCGCAAGTTCCACGTGCGCGAACTGGCGGCGCTCGAAGGAGTGCGCATCGTTGAACAACCCAACTTCGACCGGCAGTTGCGCGACATCCGGGACTTGCGCCCTGACCTGGTGATCAGCAATCTGGCGACGACCAACCCGCTCGTGGGGCACGGTGTAGTGGCGAAGTGGAGTACGGAGTTCAGTTTCATGCCGATCCACGGCTGGAGCGGCGCTGCAACACTTGCCGGCATGTTCACCCGACCGCTCAAACGCCATGCGCAACTCGACCCGCTCATGGACGATCCGCTGTGGGTGGCGGGGATGATGCCGGGGCGGTGAAGGTGGGAAGGTTGAAGGTGGGAAGGTTGAAGGTGGAAAAGTTGAAGGTTGAAGGTGGGAACGTCCCCCGACCTTTGGGGTCTACGTCGAGGATCAGGCGCCGCCATTGAACGTGACGGGCGGGAAGGGTTGCACCCGCGCCGGGAACGCCGCCCGACCTCAAAGGTCTTGGCGGGAAACACCGACCCTTGAGGTCTGCGCCGGAGATGCGTCGCTGCTGGGGAACGTCAGTGGCGGGAAGGGTTGCACCCGCGCCGAGAACGCCGCCCGACCTCAAAGGTCTTGGGAGCGCGGTGGAAGGTTGCAGGTGAAAGGTGCGAGGTTGGCGTGTTTGAACGTTGAACGTTGCAGGCGGTAATGTGGGGAGGTTCGCAAGGCGAGAAGGAGAAGGAGTGAGGGGGAAGGGCCAGGTGGTTCTCAGTTCCTGGTTCCTGGTTCTCGTACCCCCTCATCCCTAATCCCTGATCAGGAAACCACTATGCGACTGGCTCTCTGGATGTATCAAGGCACAGCCCATCACGGCGTCGGGCGGATCGCCAACAGCATGCGCGGGGTGCATGCGGTGTTTCACGCGCCACAGGGCGACGACTACGTGAATCCGATCTTCACCATGCTGGAGCGCACCCCTGATTTTCCGCGCATGACGACGAGCATCGTCAGTGGGCGCGACCTGGCGCAGGGAACGGTGCGGCTGCCCGAAACCCTCCGTCAGGTCGATGCGCAGGTGCAGCCGGATCTGATCGTGGTGTGCGCCAGTTGCTCGACCATTCTGCTCCAGGAAGACCTGGAGCGCATGGCGCGCAGCGCCGGAACGCGCGCGGAGACGCTGGTGTACGACGCCAACCCCTACCGTATGCAGGAGGTGCGCTCCGCTGATGGGTTGTTCACGCTGCTGACGCAACGTTGTGCGCGCTCGCAACCGCCGACGGCGGCGCCGAGCGTCAACATTCTCGGTCCGGCGTCGCTCGGCTTCCACAACCGCAGCGATCTGATCTGCCTGCGGCGCATGCTGGCAACCCTCGGCGTGCAGGTCAATGTCGTCGCCCCTCTTGGCGCTTCGATCCGCGATCTGGAGCGTCTTCCGGCTGCCTGGGCGACGATTGCGCCCTACCGCGAACTGGGGCAGCATGCCGCACGCTGGCTCGAAGCGCAATTTGGCGTTCCGGCGCTTACCGATGCGCCAATCGGTGTGCAGCCGACCCTGCGCTGGCTGCGGCGCCTGGTCGAGGCGCTCAACAATGCCGGTGAACGATTGCAACGCCTGACAACTCCGCTACGCCTGCCGTCGCTGACTGCGTTCTCGCTCGATGGCATGAGCGCGCCGAGTTCGGTCCCCTGGTTCGCGCGCACCGCCGACATGGACAGTTACAGCGCAAAGCGCGCCTTTGTCTTCGGCGACGCCACGCATACTGTCGGCATGGTGAAATTTCTGCGCGATGAACTGGGCATGCAGATCGCCGGAGCCGGAACCTATCTGGAGCACGAAGCCGACTGGGTGCGTCAGGAACTTCAGGATTACCTGCCGGCCGACGAGGCTGGATCGGCTGACTCCGCCTTTCTGGTGACCGACGTGTTCCAGGATGTGGCGCGGCGCATCGCCGATCTATCGCCTGACCTGGTCTGTGGGACGCAAATGGAACGCCATGCTTGCCGCAAGCTCGATATTCCGTGCATGGTCATCGCTCCGCCGACGCATATCGAAAACCATCTCCTGAGTTATCGACCGGTGCTCGGCTTCGATGGCGCCGATGTGCTGGCGGACACAGTCTACACCACGGCGACGCTAGGCATGGAGAAACATCTGATCGATATGTTTGGTGATGCGGGGCTGGAGTATGAAGAGCTGGGAACTGAGAACTCGGAACCGAGAACCCAGAACCTAGAACGGAGAACTGAGAACCCAGAACTGAGAACCGGGCGCTCAGAACCGGGAACCCAGAATGGGGAACTGAGAACTGGGGAACCGGCTGTCGCGGGTTCGAGATCAAACGGTGATGTTTCTGGTTCGGCGATCAATCCCGCTGCGCAGGTCATTGCGGCATCACTCCGTTCTGTCACTCCGGTCTGGTCGCCGGAGGCGCAGGCGATGCTCAAGAAAGTGCCATTCTTCGTGCGTGGGCGGGTGCAAAAGAATGTCGAGCGGTATGCCGCGCAACACGGCTATGCCACGATTACCGCCGAGGTTCTGGTTGAGGCGAAAGAAGCGCTTGGCGGTTGAAACGCTGGCGGAGGAAGAGTATGAGTCTCACGCTTGCCATCTACGGAAAAGGCGGTATCGGCAAAAGCACGACGAGTTCGAATCTGTCAGCAGCAATGGCGCTCAAAGGCGCGAAGGTGTTGCAGATCGGCTGTGATCCAAAGCATGATAGCACGTTCGCGCTCACCGGCATGCTCCAGCCGACTGTGATCGATGTGCTGACCGAAGTTGACTTTCATCACGAAGAAGTGTCGGTCGAGGATGTGGTCCATACCGGTTTTGCCGGAGTAGACACGCTCGAATCGGGCGGCCCGCCGGCGGGCAGCGGTTGCGGCGGTTATGTTGTCGGCGAAACGGTCAAACTGCTGCACGAGTTCGGTCTGTATGACAAGTACGACGTGATTGTGTTCGATGTGCTTGGCGATGTGGTGTGCGGCGGGTTCTCGGCGCCGCTGAACTACGCCGATTACGGCGTCATCATCGCCTGCAACGACTTCGATAGCATCTTCGCCGCCAACCGCCTGTGCCTGGCGATCAAACAGAAGAGCGCGCGCTACCGCGTCGAACTGGCAGGCATTATCGCGAACCGGGTGGACTATGAACTCGGCGGCGGCACGGCGCTCCTCGAGCAGTTCGCCGAAACTGTCGGCACGCAGATCATCGGTCGCGTGCCGTACCACGATCTCATCCGTCGCTCACGTCTGATGGGCAAGACCCTCTTCGAGATGGAAGGTCCCGGCAAAGAAGAATGCACCACGCCATTCCTGGAGATGGCAGAGTATTTGCTGAACCGTCCACGCTCGACGGTGCCGAAGCCGATGGGCGATCGAGAAATCTTCAATGTGATTGGCGGATGGCGATGATCGATGTGACTCGACATAAACAACAGCTGCGCGATTACTTCGATGGTGACGGTTTTCGGCGCTGGAGCGCAATCTACGGCGACGCCGAGGTGTCGCGCGTCCGGCGCACCGTCCGTGTCGGGCATGCCCGGATGCTGGCGCGCGCCGAAGCCTGGCTGCTCGAATGGATCGGCGCGACGGGGCGCATGCCATTGGCGATGAGCGCGCTCGATGCCGGCTGCGGCACCGGCGTCTTCAGCATC
This sequence comes from Roseiflexus sp., assembly GCF_057785375.1. Lineage (NCBI taxonomy): Bacteria > Bacillati > Chloroflexota > Chloroflexia > Chloroflexales > Roseiflexaceae > Roseiflexus > Roseiflexus sp. The sequence continues at coordinate 15,392 of NZ_JBYNRX010000108.1, read as the reverse complement.
ATGCTGGCGCAGCACGGCATGCAGGTCACAGCAGTCGATATTGCGCCACAGATGACCGCTGCCGCTGCTGAACGCGCGCAAGCGGCAGGGGTGGCGCAGCGGGTGACGTTCCTGGCTGGCGATATCGAAGAAAGCGCCGGAACCTTCGATGTGGTTGCGTGCTTCGATGTGCTGATCCACTATCCGCAACCGGCATTCGGTCAGTTGCTTGGACATCTGGCGCAGCGCACACGTGGATTGTTGTTGTTCACGTATGCGCCATACGAGCCGTTGCTTGCAGCGATGCACTGGGTCGGCGGGTTCTTCCCGCGTGCTCACCGGAGAACCGAAATTCAGATGATCCGTGAGCAGGACGTGCGTTATACCATCGCTAGACACGGCTTGCGCGTCGGTCGGATCGAACCGATCCGCAGCGGTTTCTACCACGTGAACCTGGTCGAGACGATACGTGAATGAAACGACACCGACCTTTGAGGTCTTTGCCGGGAATGGCGGTCTGCGAGGAACGGTGTCTGCGGAACGGTCGCCGCGCCTGGTTCGGATCTGTCTCGACATCAAAGGTCTTTAAGGAATACGTGTTTTCTTTGTGCCTGTAGTAACGAATATGAACTACGTAAGCGAGGGCGTATGAAGCGACTTATCCTGGCGTTGCTGGCGATGATTGCCGGAGGAATGTGGCTCTGGTATCACCGCGAGAAGATTCTGGAAGGCGAGGGGGTGGTACGTCTCCAGAGTGAGCATGAACACTTCCACCTGCATGTCGATCTACCGCCGGGCTTGGAGATCGAAGCGGGCGACACGCTCGAAATTCTGACCGTGCCGCAGACGCACGGTCAGACGCATGGGGAGATCACGTACTCCAGCCGGATTCGGTTGACGAAGGCGAGCAGCCTGCGCCGCGAGCTGGTGAAGCGCAGCAGCCTGGTAGAGATCAATGAACTGGTCGAGCATCCGTGATCGTGGTTTGATGTTCTGATCCGACGCGGTAGCAACAGGAGGAGGCAACGATGATCAATATGCCTGGTGAATACAGCCCGACGACGCGCCATGCGCTGCGCGAAGCGATCCTGAACCCGCGTTTTTACACGACTGATTTTCGAGCCATTGATCGTCTCAATGTCGCGCATATGCGTGATGAATTCGACTGGATTCGCAATGAATTCGAGTTCGATTACAACAAGAAGCATTTTGTGCGCAACGAGGAGTTTCTGGCAAACTTCGACGATATGCCCGCTCGTGATCAGTTTATTGAGTTTCTCGAGCGCAGTTGCACCGCAGAATTTAGTGGATGTCTACTCTACGCGGAAATGGTCAAGCATCTCCATGATCCGACGCTCAGGGCGATCTTCCGCTGTATGAGCAGGGATGAAGGTCGCCATGCCGGTTTTCTCAACAAAACAATGGCGGACCTCGGCGTCGAAATGAATCTGCAGGTGCTCCATACGCGCAAGAAGTACACCTATTTTCAGCCGAAGTTTATTTTTTACAGCGTCTATCTCTCGGAGAAGATCGGCTATGCCCGGTATATCACGATCTACCGTCATTTGCAGCAGCACCCGCAGGGCCTGATTCACCCGATCTTCAAGTGGTTCGAGAAGTGGTGCAACGATGAATACCGGCACGGCGAGTTCTTCTCGCTGTTGATGCGCAGTCAGCCTGATCTGCTGCGTGGCGGCAACCTGCGCTGGATCCGGTTCTTCCTGCTGGCGGTATACGCCACGATGTACCTGAATGATGCGCGCCGCGCCGGGTTTTATGAGGCGCTCGGCCTGAACTGGCGCGATTACGATCAGCAGGTGATCCGCCTGACAAACCATATCGCCACGCAAGTGTTTCCGGTGACGCTGCCGGTGGATGATCCGCGCTTCTTCCGCCATCTCGACGCCTGTGTGCGCTACGACGCTCAGATCCGCGCGCTCGAAGGACGGAACGATCCGATTGCTCTGGCGCAGCGGGCGCGCCTGAGCGCCGGGATCGCCGCGCGCCTTCTGGCGACCTATCGCCTGCCACCGGCGCCAACCACCGACGTCAGTCACTGGAAGGGTCTCGAAGGCTTCCCGAACTATCCCGGTCCGGGCTGGAAAAAGGATACATCGCTCAATGAACAGGTGATCTCAGCATAAATCGCCAGGGTTCAGGGGACCGCACGCGGAAGCGTTAACCTTAACCCCTAACCCCTAACCCCTGAGGACTCAGCCATGCGCTTCGTTTTCCTGACCATGGACGGCAACCATTTTGCGGCGCTGCGTGAAGGCGCCAGGTTGCTGCATCGCGATGAGGGGATCGCACTGAGCCTGACGTGTTATGACACGAATGCGCTACGCACCGCCGCTGACTGGCAACGCCTGGCGGACGATGTGGCGGCAAGCGATGTTGTGTTCGGTGCGATGCTCTTCGGCGAGGAGTTCGTCCGTCCCCTGGAACAGGTTCTGATGCAGGCGACGGCGCCAGTCTGCATTATTACCAGCAATCCGGCGCTCATCCGCATGACTCGCCTGGGGCGATTCGATCTGCGGAAGAAGGTGGAGGAACAGGAGGCGTCGCTCCTGAGTCGCTGGATGCACAAGTTCCGCCCCAAAAATGGACGGGGCGAGGGGCAGCGGCAGTTGGCGCTGATGCGTAATCTGGGGCGCGTCCTGCAGCACATTCCCGGCAAGGCGCGTGATCTGGCGACCTACATTGCGGTGCATCAGTACTGGATGCACAGTTCGCCCGAAAATCTGCGCCGCATGCTGGTCATGCTGATCGAACGGTATGTGCCCGGCTATCAGGGTCGCATGAAGGTGCTGCCGCCGATCGAGTACCCCGATGTGGCGCTGCTGCATCCTGATGCGCCAGAACCGTTCGTCGACGAGCGCGAGTACGAGAAGTGGCTCGCGCAGCGCACAAAACGTCGCAAAGGCGAGCCATCGAAGGGATCTGTAGGGTTGCTGACGTTGCGCACGGTGGCGTTGAGCGGCAACATGGAGCACATTCACGCTCTCTACCGCGCGTTGGAACAGCGCGGTCTCGAGGTGCGCATGGTATACGCCGCCGGTCTCGATTTTCGCCCGGCAATCGAGCGTTTCTTCCTGACCCATGAGCCGCGCACACACTGGTTCGGCGGCGAAAATGCCGGTCACCGCACCCGGCGGGCAACGATCGATGCACTTGTCAATGGTGTGGGATTCGCGCTTGTTGGCGGCATGGCGGCAAGCCAGCCCGACGAGGCGGTGGCGGCGTTGCGCGACCTCGATACCCGCTACCTGGGGTTGATCCCGCTCTCCTTCCAGCGCGTCGAGGAGTGGCGCCGCGATGACAGTGGGTTGACTCCTATTCAGGTGGCGATGAATGTTGCGCTGCCTGAACTCGATGGCGCGGTCGAGCCACTGGTCTTCGGTGGACCGACGGCGGGCAGTGATCGCTTCGTGCCGCTGCCTGAACAGATCGATCTGGCAGCCGAGCGCATCGCGCGGCATGTGGCGCTGCGCCGCACCCCGCCCCACGCCAGAAAACTGGCGGTTGTGCTCTTCAACTTCCCGCCAACCCTCGGCAATGCTGGCACCGCCGCCTATCTCGACGTCTTCGCCTCGGTGCATCGCCTGCTTCATGCGCTGCGCGACGCCGGGTACTCCGTTGAGGTTCCAGCATCGCCGGAAGAACTGCGCCACCTTGTCGTGGAGCAGAACGCGGAATTGTTCGGCACACCCGGCAGCGTCGCCGCGCGTCTCAGCGTCGCCGATTACCGGCGCCTCTTCCCTGCGTATCCTGCCATCGAACCGTTCTGGGGCGCCGCTCCTGGCGAGTTGCTGACCGATGGACGTGACTTTTTCATCTGTGGCCACACGTTCGGCAACGTGTTCGTCGGGTTGCAGCCATCATTCGGCTATGAGCGCGACCCAATGCGCCTCTTGATGGCAAAGGACGCTGCGCCGCACCACGGCTTCGCGGCGTTCTACACCTGGGTGGCGCACGTATTTGGCGCGCATGCCGTGCTTCACTTCGGCACCCATGGCGCGCTGGAGTTCATGCCGGGGAAACAAACCGGCGTCAGCACGCAGTGCTGGCCCGCGCGCTTGCTTGGTCCTCTGCCGAATATCTACTACTACAGCGTCAACAATCCAAGCGAGGGAACGATTGCCAAACGCCGCAGCGCCGCAACGCTGGTGAGTTACATGGTTCCGCCGTTGCAACAGGCAGGGCTGTACAAAGGACTGCGCCGCCTGAAAGACTCGCTCGATGCGTATCGGGCGCGTCCGCAGCCGGGTATGCTCGACGACATTCGCGCGCAGGCGGAGCAGTTGGGCATCGGCAATGAAATGGACCAGACAACCGATGAAACGTATGTCGCGGCGCTGGCGCACGAACTGTTGCAGATCGAACAGCGCATGATCCCGGTCGGGTTGCATGTGCTCGACAAAGAACCCGACCCCGCCGAACTGACCGATGTGCTGGCGCTGGTGGCGGCATTCGCCCGACCGTCAGGCGTCGAGCAATCGCTGACCCATGTGGTGGCTGCGGCAATGGGTCACGAGTATGGACGGCTCCAGGCGGCGTTGCGCCACGATCCGCAGGCGCAGGAGGTCTTCCAGCGGATCGATGCGCTGGTGCGCGACGCAATGCGCGCGCTGGTGGAAGAATATCGCTGCCGTGCGTCGTCTGCGCCCGTGCCTGGCATGACGTTCGAGCAAACGCTGCTGCGGCGCGCGCCGCTTCCATCCGGCGTCTTGCGTCGGTTTCGCGCTTACCTGGAAGACCTGCTCGACCGGATGGTTCACGACCACGAACTGCGCAATCTGCTGCACGCGCTCGATGGCGGCTACATCCCGCCATCGCCGGGCAACGACGTGGTGCGCAACCCGGCAGTGGTCCCCACGGGGCGCAACATTCACGGTCTCGACCCGTATCGCGTGCCGACGGCGGCGGCTCAGGCGACCGGCGAGCGCCTGGTGGCCGACCTGCTGGCGCGCCTGAGCCGTGAGCAGGGGCGCATGCCGGAGAGTGTCGCCATTGTGTTGTGGGGAACGGATAACCTGAAGAGCGACGGCGAAGGCATTGCGCAGGCGCTGGCGCTCATGGGCGCGCGTCCGGTCGCCGACGAACTCGGCAACATCAGCGATGTCGCGCTCGTTCCGCTGGCGGAACTGGGCAGGCCGCGCATCGACGCGGTGATCACCGTCAGCGGCATCTTCCGCGACCTGTTCAGCCATCAGATGCAGTTGCTGAGCAAGGCGGCTCGGCTGGCAGCGCACGCCGATGAGCCGCCGGAGCGGAACTATGTGCGCAAACACGCGCTGACGCATGCCGCCGAACTTGGCATTAGCCTCGACGAAGCTGCCACGCGCGTCTTCTCGAATGCGCCGGGCAGCTACGGCGCGAATGTCAACCACCTGGTCGAGAGCAGTACGTGGAACAGCGACTCCGAGATGAGCGAAGCCTTCGTGGCGCGGAAGAGTTTCGCCCCTGGCGCACACGGCGAATGGCGCGACGCGCGCGCGGTGCTGGAGCGGGCGCTGGCGACGGTCGATGCGACCTTCCAGAACGTGGACAGTTTCGAGATCGGGATCAGCGACATCGACCACTACTACGAGTACCTTGGCGGTGTGACGAAGAGCGTTGAGAAACTGCGTGGCGCCCGGCCACGTGTGCTGGTCGCCGAGGCGCTGGCGACCACCGGTGAGCGCATCAGCACGCTGGAGCAGCAGGTGCGCATCGAGACCCGTGCCAAGCTGCTGAACCCCAAATGGTTCGAGGCAATGCTCGCGCATGGCTACCAGGGGGTGCATGAGATCGAAGCGCGCGTCGGCAACACGTATGGCTGGAGCGCCACAGCGGACGCCGTCGAGGGGTGGGTCTACCAGGGGGTTGCCGAAACCTTCATGCTCGACGAGGAGATGCGCGAGCGTTTGGCGCTGCTCAACCCACACGCCGCCACCGCCATCGCCGGCAGACTGCTCGAAGCGCACAGCCGCGGATTCTGGCAGGCGGACGACGCCACCCTCATGGCGTTGCAAGCCATTTATGCGGACCTTGAGGATCGACTGGAAGGGATTGCCGTGGAGCGGTAAACGCTCGACGTTCAGGAAAGGAGCGCACGATGACGCTGATCAAGAATATTCGCCTGGGGTTGCTGCATGTTGCGATCGCCATGACCTTCGTGTTGATCAACAGCGTGCTGAATCGCATCATGATCCATGATCTCGGCATTCTGGCGAGTGTGGTCGCCGTGCTGGTCGTGCTGCCATACATCCTCTCGCCGGCGCAGGTCTGGATCGGGCAGTATTCCGACACCCATCCGGTCTTCGGGTACCGGCGCACGCCATACATCGCGCTGGGAACATTGCTTGCGCTTACCGGCGCTGCGCTGGCGCCGCATGCGGCGCTGGCATTGGCGCATGATCCGTCGGTTGGCGTGCCGCTGGCATTGCTGCTGTTTGGTATGTGGGGCGTTGGATACAACCTGGCGGTTGTCGCCTATCTGTCGCTTGCCAGCGATATGTCCACCGAGCAGCAGCGTTCGCGCACGGTTGCGATTATGTGGTTTATGATGATCACCAGCGTCATTGTGACGGCGGTTGTTGTTGGACGCGCGCTGGAGCCGTACAGCGAAGAGCGCCTGTTTACCGTCTTCCTGGAGACGGCTGGCGTCGCGCTGGTCCTGGCGCTGGCGGGGTTGATCGGTCTCGAACCGCGGCGCGAACCCATTGCCGCGCAACAGAGTCGCGCCGGGCAGATGGCGGCCATCCGTGCCGTGCTCGACAACCCGCAGGCGCGGATCTTTTTCGTCTACCTGATTATGATGCTGGCGGCGATTCTGGGTCAGGACGTGCTGCTGGAGCCGTTCGGCGCACAGGCGTTCGGGATGAACGTGAAGGAAACCACGCAATTGACGGCGATGTGGGGCGGCGCGACGCTTGCGGCGCTGCTGCTGTACGGTGCGCTCCTCAGCCGCTGGATTAGCAAAAAGCGCGGCGCGATGATCGGCGGCTCGATTGCAGCGACCGGCTTTCTGCTCATTGCGCTGAGCGGTATGACTGCCATGGAAGCGATGTTCTTCCCCGGCATCGTGCTCCTTGGCTTTGGCACCGGTATCGCCACAACGACCAACCTGGCGCTGATGCTCGATATGACGACGGCGGAACAGGTTGGGTTGTTCATCGGCGCGTGGGGGGTGGCAGACGCCATCGCGCGTGGGGTTGGCACGTTGCTTGGCGGCGTGATGCGTGACGTGATTGCGCATATGAGCGGAAGCGCGGTCAGCGGTTACGTGAGCGTGTTCCTGATCGAGGCGCTGCTGCTGGGCATTTCTCTGGTATTATTACAGCGGATCGACGTAACCGCCTTCCGCAGCCGCCAGCCGTCGCTGACCGAACTGGTCGCGATTACCGGCGATGCCTGATGACCAGGATCCGACAACTCTTGTGATCGGCGTTGGCTGAGCCTGTCGCAGCCAACCGGTGACGCCCGATATCGAGGTGTTATGACCACAACCTCTGCTGAAACGCACAACGGCAAACCGACCGACAGCGGACTCGCCACGCTGCCGGTCTATCCATTTACTGCGATCGTTGGTCAGGCGGAATTGAAACTTGCCCTGCTCCTGTGCGTCATCGATCCGACAATCGGCGGCGTGATGGTCATGGGGCATCGTGGCACGGCGAAGAGTACGGCGGTGCGGGCGTTGGCGGCGTTGCTGCCGCCACAGCGCGCCGTCGCCGGGTGCCCCTACGGATGCGATCCGGCTGCGCCGTCGCCAATCTGCCCGCACTGCTCGGCGCCCGATCAGCATACCACGAAGAACGGCCAGGAGAAGCGACGCGCCGGCACAAAGCGCCTGCCCGCAATCCTGCGTCCGGCGCCGGTGGTCGATCTGCCGCTCGGCGCCACCGAAGATCGGGTGGTTGGCGCGCTCGACATCGAACGTGCGCTGGTCGAGGGGGTGCAGGCATTTGCGCCGGGATTACTGGCGCGCGCCAATCGCGGCTTCCTTTATATTGATGAAGTGAACCTGCTCGAAGATCATCTCGTCGATCTCCTGCTCGACGTAGCGCAGAGCGGCGTCAACGTCGTCGAGCGCGAGGGCATCTCGGTGCGTCATCCGGCGCGGTTCGTGCTCGTCGGCAGCGGCAACCCCGAAGAGGGCGACCTGCGCCCGCAGTTGCTCGACCGCTTCGGGCTGCACGCACGCATCACCACCATCGACGACGTGGCGGAGCGCGTCGAGATCGTCAAACGGAGGCGTGCATTCGACGCCGATCCGGTAGCATTTGCGCAGCAATGGGAGCGGGAACAGCAACGGTTGCAGCGGCGCATACGCATGGCGCAGAAACGGCTGCCCTCGGTTGAGTTGACCGACGAGGCATTGTATGCAGCGGCGCGATTGTGCGTGGCATTGAACATCGACGGGCACCGCGGCGAACTGACGCTGGCGCGCGCGGCAGTGGCGCTTGCCGCGTTCGAGGGGCGCGAGAGCGCGCAGCCGTCCGACATCGCGCGGGTCGCAACGCTCTCGCTGCGCCACCGGCTGCGCAAAGACCCGCTTGAAACCTCCGGCGACGACGCGCGGATCGAACGCGCTGTCGCCGAAACGATCGGCGCCGCCGCGCGGGCGTAGCGATGCCATCTCCCTGCGCAACCTGTCGTTGTTGCATATGTGGCAGGCATGCAGACCCAAACCATGGTACACTCAAAGATAAATGATCTGGAAGAGGGCTTGTTATGCCTCAACAGATGCTGGAACGAGTCATACTCAAAGGTTACAAATCATTCCAGAGTCTCGATCTGTTGCTTGAACCGGTCAATGTATTGATCGGCGCGAACGGTTCGGGCAAATCGAACTTTATCAGCCTCTTCACATTTCTTCATCGCATAATGGAAGAGAGCCTCCAGGTTCATGTTGCCCAGAGTGGCGGCGTGGATCAGATTCTTTATTATGGGCGCAAGACGACCGATCAGATCGACATCATGCTTTGGTTCAGGCGGGATGATCTGGCAAACGGGTATGCCTGCACGCTTATTCCCGCTCAAGATACCTTATTGATCAAAACCGAAGCGACATTGTTCCACGACCGTCGTCACTATTCCGAGCCGTACCTGGATCGACGTGATGACCTGTTGAGACCTGAGAGCAATCTGTGGCGCTGGGTGAAAGAGAGTCGCGTATCCAGGTACGTCTATCAGGCGATGCGTTCCTGGCGACTCTACCATTTTCACGATACGAGCCAATCGGCGCGTGTCAGGAGTGGGTGCGATATTCACGACAATCAAGCGCTGCATCCCGAAGGCGCCAACCTCGCAGCATATCTCTACTTGCTGCGTGAACAGTATGAAGAGCATTATCGTGCTATTGTTGAGACGGTGCGGCTGGTTGCGCCGTTTTTTGGCGATTTTGTGCTCCGTCCTTCTCCGCATAACCCGGAAAAAATTCGTCTGGAATGGAAAGAGCGTGGTTCGGACACAATCTTTGGTCCAGGCACGTTCTCTGATGGAACGCTGCGTTTTATCTGCCTGGCAACGCTGTTCCTCCAGCCACCGGCAAAAATGCCAGCAACGATTGTTCTTGATGAACCTGAGCTGGGTTTGCATCCCTATGCCGTCACACTGTTGTCTGAAATGATCCGCAGCGTTTCACATCAGGTTCAATCGATTCTATCGACCCAATCGGTCACGCTCATTGATCAGTTTACTGCACCCGAAATCCTGGTCGTTGATCGCACCGAAGAAGGATCTGTCATTCGCAGGTTGGATGAGGCAGAGATCGAGCACTGGTTAGAAGACTATAGTCTCGGCGATCTGTGGGAGAAAAATGTAATCGGCGGGCGTCCAGGACGGTGATATGAAAAAAGTGCTCATCTTGTGCGAAGGACAAACAGAGGAAACGTTTGTTCACCGTAGCGTAGCGTCGCATTTGTTGAGCCGTGATATTGTCGCTATTCCCACCCTGATTGTGACAAAATTATCGAAATCAGGTGCAGCATCTCGAGGAGGCATCACGCGCTATGCCCAGGTTCGTCGTGATATTTTCAACCTGCTTCGCGACAACAGCGCTGTATTAGTGACTACGCTTATTGACTACTACGGATTGCCTGCTGATTTTCCAGGAGTATCGACACTTCCTGCCGCGTCGCCCCATCATAAAGTTGCACATCTTGAGCGGGAATTTACTCGGGATATAGGTCATGATCGCTTTTTCCCCTATCTGATGTTGCACGAATTCGAGGCATTTTTGTTCGTGCAACCAGAATTCGTCAAGCAAATGTTTACAAAGCGTGATGCCGTGGGTCGCATGTTTGGCGACTGGGAGTCATTTGCGTCGCCTGAAGATATCAATGATGGTCAGCATTCTCACCCTGCAGCACGCATCCGGCGCCATTTTCCGCAGTACCGGAAGCCGCTCCACGGACCTCGCATTGTTGAGCAGATTGGTCTTGACGCCATTCGTGTACAATGCCCGCATTTCGACGCCTGGATGCGGCGGTTGGAATGTTTGTGACAGGGAAGGAACAGGTTTTGCCCCCGCCCCTACGCCCCCGACATACCATTATTCGCCATTATTCGCCGCCAGGAAACGCCGCGCCAGATCGGGGAGACGTTGCAACGGACCGCTGCGCACCGTGGTATGCGGCAGTGAGTCGAGGAAGGTCTGACCGTATTTCTTCGTCAGCAGGCGGCGGTCGAGCACCGCCACGATGCCGCGGTCGTCCTTCGAGCGGATCAGGCGCCCGAACCCCTGTTTGAAGCGCAGGATCGACTGAGGGACGGCGTACTGGTTGAAGGCATCGTCGAACTGCTCTGATCGCGCAGCGAAGATCGGGTCGGTCGGCACGCTAAAGGGGAGCTTTGCGATCACCAGCACCGAGAGCGCATCGCCGACCACATCGACCCCCTCCCAGAAACTCGAAGTGCCGAGCAGCACGGTGCCGGGGAACTCCTTGAAGCGTTCGAGCAGACTGCGGCGCGAACCGTCGATCCCCTGACCGAGCACCGCGATCCCGGCGTCTTCGAGCGGTTCCTGGATGGCGCGGTAGGTTTGCCGCAGTGCATTGATGGCGGTGAACAGCACCAGCATCCGCCCGTTCGTCGCGCGTGCCAGGTCGATAATGGCCTGCTCCATCGCTCGCTGATACCCGGGATGCGACGGCTCTAGAATATCGTTTGGGATATACAGCAACGCCTGACGGGTGTAATCGAACGGCGAGTCGAGCGCCAGTTCTTCAGCCTCATCGAGACCAATCCGCTCGCGCACAAAGTGGAAGTCGCCGCCGACCGCCAGCGTCGCCGATGTCAGCACCGTCGTGGTCTTGCGTTCGAACAGGTTGGTGCGCAACATCTCGGCGACCGAGAGCGGCGCGGCGGAGAGGGTCAGCGTATCGCGCAGACGGTCGTGGGTCAGCCAGGTGACTTTTTCTTCCGCGCCGCCGGTCAGAATATGCCCGATATTGACGCGCACTTCGGTTGCATACCGTTTGAGCGCCTGCACGCGCAGCAGCAGCGCATCGTATTCCAGCAGTTCGGCATCTTTCAGGTCGATCAGGAGCGACTCCAGTTGCCCGAGGCCCTCGCCAATGGCGGTCAGCGTTCCGCTGAGCGTTTCCCAGGCGCGTTCGACGTCCGCCCACGACGGTTTGCGTCGCAGCGCCTGGGTGATGCGCAGGCGCGTGTCGGCGGCATTCAGATTGGCGTCGTGTCGGATGAACGCCATCAACGCATTGAAGCAGCCGTACACCGCATCGCGCGCACGCGCCACTGCCGGACGCAGGGCGGCCGCAATGGAGTCGGCGCGGTCAATATCGACCCGGGTTGCCATGCTTTCGCGGAAATGGTTTGGAAGTTCGCTCAGCAACCCGCCGACGATCTGCGCCTGGTCTTCGACAAAAATATCATCGAGGAACGCAAGCAGCCCTTCCCGATCAACATTGAAGCTCAACTGATCGGTGGCAGCCTCCTCCAGATTGTGCGCCTCGTCGATAATGAGGTAATCGTAAGGCGGAATGACATCATTCTCGACCGCCAGATCCGCCATCAGCAGCGCGTGATTGACGATCACCAGATGCGCCGCTTCCGCCTGCCGGCGCGCTTTGAAGAAGAAGCAGCGATGAAACTCGCTGCAACGTGGACCGGTGCACTGATCCCAGGCAGCGCTCAGTTTATTCCACGTCGCATTCTCGCCTTCCTGCAACGGCAATTCTGCGCGGTCGCCGCTCTCGGTGACATGGAGCCACAACTGCACCTTGAGCAGCGCGCGCACATCGTCCGACATCAGCCGCGGATCGCGCCGCAGGTCGTGGTATCGTTTGAGGCACAGATAATTACTGCGTCCCTTGAGCAGCGCTGCAGTGAACGGTGGCTTATCCGTCGCTCCATTTGACATAACTTCTTGGAGTGCCGGAATATCCTTGAAGAACAACTGATCCTGTAGATTGATCGTATTCGTCGAAATGACGACACGCTCACCGCGGCGCGCAGCGTGCAGCGCCGCCGGAACCAGGTACGCCAGCCCTTTGCCGGTGCCCGTGCCGGCTTCAGCAATCAGCGCCCCGCCCTGATTGAGCGCATCGGCAACCGCTTCCGACATCCGCACCTGCTGATCGCGCTGTTCATACCCCTCGAACGCACGGCCAAGCGCCCCATCAGGGTTGAAGAACCGACGGATCTCCGTCAGATTGATCGGACGAGCATCGCCGGTGGGCTTCAGCGGGACACATTTCTCTTCGGTGTCGTGCGATTCGGCGGCGCTGATCGGCGTTTCGTCCACAAAGACGCGCAAGGCTTTGGCGTGCTGCGCCTCCTCGAAGAGCGGTCGCAGAGACCAGTCGATCCGCGCTGTCAGACGCACAATCTCATTCAAGTCATTCAGGTTGAGTGCCGCAATGCGCTGAAGCAAATTCAGGAAGACCTGCCGGGTCACATCGGCATCGCTAAGCGCGCGATGCGCCTCATCATGGGCAATGCCGAGCGTTGCCGCGAGGGTGCCAAGGCGGTAGGCAGGTGTCCGCGGCATCAGGAGCGTCGCCAGTTCGAGCGTATCGAAGGCTGGTTGGGGCAGGCGCATGCCCTGTGCCTGGAGCATGTTGATGTCGAACCGAACATTATGCCCGACGAGCGGATAGTTTTTGAGGAACGTGGCGAAGCGTGGCGCCACTTCCGTAAAGCGCGGCGCGCTGGCGAGCATCTCGGCGGTGATGCCGGTCAACCGACTGGAATTGAGCGGCAGCGAGTGGCGCGGCTGCACAAGGGTGTCGAACGTCTCGAGCACTTCACCGGCGCGGAACTTAACCGCTGCAATCTCGATAATCTCATCGACCCCTGCCTCAAGGCCGGTGGTTTCGACATCGATTGCTACAAAAATCTGATCCATCACGTGCCCCTGAATGCTGGCGCGCCAACCGGAGAGACATTATAGCATGGCGATGACGCCCTAGCGTATCTATCCACTAAGGAGGAATCCTCTCATCCCCCAACCCCCTTCTCTCCCACAGGGGGAGCAGGGGGCGGTGGAGCGCGGCGCCCTTCGTTGGGGACGGCGACGGCGTAGGCGAGGTCGGCGAGGAGCGGGGGCGTTGGAGCGCGGCACGGCGCCCTTCTTCCCGCCCCCCTTCTCCCACAGTGGGAGCAGGAGGCGTTGGAGAGCAGCGGCGCTTCGCCGGTGATGGCTTCCCAATGCCCAAAGCGAACGACGCCATCAAAGGGCTTGATCATAGGGTGATCAGCCGGATGTGGCTCAATACTTGCCCGTGTTGACCGTCTTGCGGCTGAGTTGGCTGCGCCTGTCGAAGCCAACCGCGCGCATCAGGAGCGCCGTGCCGCGCCCGCCTTGCGGCTGAGTTGGCTGCGCCTGTCGAAGCCAGCCGCTATTCTACGAGCGCGCTTGCCGGGTGCTGATGTCTCCAGGCTGAGTTGGCTGCGCCTGTCGAAGCCAACCGCGCGCATCAGGGCGGGAACCGGTGCGGGAACCAGATGTTGGCTGCGCCTGTCGAAGCCAGCCGCTATAGCCTGAAGCAAGATTTTTGCCTTTTGCCTTTCACCTTTTGACTTACGCCCTCAGTGCTCTTCTGCGAGCCGAAAATTCCGAAACTCATCTCGTTAAAACTACTCATCGACGAACTGAAAGAAATTTCAGTGCTCTTCTGCGAGCCGAAAATTCCGAAACGATAGGGGTCACAGGAAGGCGGATGAGCACGGAAAATTTCAGTGCTCTTCTGCGAGCCGAAAATTCCGAAACCCAATGGTGCGGTCGGGGTATGTCGGGAGTCAGAAATTTCAGTGCTCTTCTGCGAGCCGAAAATTCCGAAACCCGCCCCGTTCGAGCCGATCCTTCGAACTCGTGTTCAGATTTCAGTGCTCTTCTGCGAGCCGAAAATTCCGAAACTCTATCCAGCTGAATCAGCGCTCGAATCATAGCCCATTTCAGTGCTCTTCTGCGAGCCGAAAATTCCGAAACTCTCCAAGTCCGTCAGTCATTTACTGACCCCTTCCAATTTCAGTGCTCTTCTGCGAGCCGAAAATTCCGAAACTTTATGAACGGTCGGAGGAACAGTTCTGGACCTGAGTTTCAGTGCTCTTCTGCGAGCCGAAAATTCCGAAACAAGTGCTAGCCAGACACGTCGCATCGAGCCAGGGTGGGATTTCAGTGCTCTTCTGCGAGCCGAAAATTCCGAAACGTCCGTGAACATCCGTTCTACACCCGTATTACTAGCCATTTCAGTGCTCTTCTGCGAGCCAAAAATTCCGAAACCGAACGGGCTTGGAGAAATCATCAAACGAGTGCTCGATTTCAGTGCTCTTCTGCGAGCCGAAAATTCCGAAACTCGCATGAGTGAGACAAGAATCGAACGAACAACCCCGAAATTTCAGTGCTCTTCTGCGAGCCGAAAATTCCGAAACCAAGGCTGGATGTCCAGGTCATATTTGCAACTGACTGCGATTTCAGTGCTCTTCTGCGAGCCGAAAATTCCGAAACTTTTCGCTACCGGGATCTAAACGTTGACTCACAACGTCGAATTTCAGTGCTCTTCTGCGAGCCGAAAATTCCGAAACCCACCGCGTGAACGCGTGCGGAAGTGGACAAAGCTGCAGATTTCAGTGCTCTTCTGCGAGCCGAAAATTCCGAAACCTTTTGCAATCTTGTCAAGCGCCAGCCAGACGCGTATTTCAGTGCTCTTCTGCGAGCCGAAAATTCCGAAACTTGTTATGAGCGCGATACCTTTTCAGCCTGTTCCATTTCAGTGCTCTTCTGCGAGCCGAAAATTCCGAAACCGGGCGAATTGAACTCCTTGCTGAGTCGTGTCTTGAATTTCAGTGCTCTTCTGCGAGCCGAAAATTCCGAAACTTGAGTCGTCCTGGCCGTGGCGGCCAGGCGGAAACAATTTCAGTGCTCTTCTGCGAGCCGAAAATTCCGAAACGTACCGCTCAAC
>NZ_JBYNRX010000107.1:0-68720 GCF_057785375.1 Roseiflexus sp. | reverse complement strand
TGTCAGGCGGCAAGCAAGCGCGTCCCTACTGTGCTGCACCTCAGCTGGCGACTGAAGTCGCGCCAGGCAGACGTTCCGCCGGGCGTCCACCTGCGTGGACGCCGCCGTTCCCGTCCGCGCAGGCGGACGGTCGGCCGCAGGTCCATCAGGGGCGATTTCAATCGCTGGCAGCCGGAGCGTCGTTTCCTGACCCATCATGCCTGCACCCCCCTGCCCGCAGCGGGCGCCCACCAGGGGCGCTCCTACGCTGCGTGTCCCCGCCGGTCTAGGGGCAAGTCCCGTGCCCCTGCCCCGCTCCTCCGCGCCTCGCGCCTCGCGCCTTGCGCCTCGCGCCTCGCCCCTCTCCCCCAAACGAGTGATACAGAATCACTATGCCAGGGGTGGCGCAGCAGCGCCAGCGAGGGTATCCTGGGATCACAGCACAGTTGACAATTTCATCCGCGGATTGAACGTATGTCCATATCACCAGAGAAACGCCCATCAATCGAAACCCTGACCACACTGATCCTGAGCGCCGGTTTTGGTGCGGCGGCGGCAGCGGCGGCGTTGCTGATCGTCTTCGCGCCAACGCTCACCGGCGGCGGGCAGGGTGAACAACCGGCGGATCGCCAGGGATTGATGCTGATCGCGCTGGCAGTGGCGGTCGTGTTGGGAGTCGCCCTGCTGATCACGCTGGCACTGATGCAGCGGTTGGTCATCCGGCGCTTGCGGTATGAGACCGAGATGCGCGCACACGATCTCGGCGAGCAGCGATCCGCGCTGATCTCGCAATTGCGTGAGGCTGCCACGCAGGAAGAACGCAACCGGTTGGCGCGCGATCTGCACGACACGATCAAACAGCAGTTATTCAGCATCAATGTGGCGGCTGCAACAGCGCAGAGTCTGCACGAACGCGACCCCGGCGGCGCAGCGCTGCACATGCAGCATGTGCGCGATCTCTCACAGGCGGCGCTGGCGGAGATGAAGACGCTCCTGACCCATCTGCACCCGCAGCCGCTGGCGACCATTGGCCTGATCGAAGCCATCCGCGAGCAACTCGAAGCGTTGCACTTCCGCGCTGAAGTGACGACCGATCTGCGCCACGATCCACTGCCTGGCGAAGAGCGCCTGCCGCCCGGCGCGCAGGAAACGATTTTTCGCGTCGTTCAGGAAGCGCTCTCGAACACGGCGCGCCATGCACGCGCCCGCCACGTGCGCGTGACCCTCGCGCAGGAAACAGCGGAAGGCAGGGATTGGCTGCAGGTGTGCGTCGAAGACGATGGGCAGGGGTTCGATCCGGAAACAACGCCATCAGGCATGGGGTTGGCCAATATGCGCACCCGTGTTGAGTCGACAGGAGGTTCCTTGCAGGTGCACTCGGCGCCAGGTCGGGGAACAACGGCACAGTTTCGCATACCGCTAACGACACAGCACGAGCGTGAAGAAAAGGAGCGACGTATGAAAGAAGAACGGCTTCAGCAGGTGTACGGCGCCAGCGGTCTGACCAGTCTGGCAGCGACGGCGCTCCCCATTGCAGGGGCGCTGATGGTCTGGCTCCTGACGCGTACAGCCACAGGGGAGTCTGGCGTCTGGTCATATCTGGCAGGGTTGGGGGTCGTTGGGGCGATTGTCGGCGCGCCGCTGATCATCGCCAGCCTGAACTGGCGCCGTCGCGTGTTCGATGGGCAACCTTCGGATTCGGTCTGGCGGCGCCTGATCCACTACTACGATACCGGTGCAGCATTCAATCTGCTGATCGTACTGGTATGGATCGCCTTTTCACTGCGTGCATTCCCGCTGGCGGCAATCGGGCTGATTGGGACAGCAGCGATTGGTGTGCTCCATCTCCGTTTCTATCGCACGCTCAACACGCGAATCAGAGAATGGGCGATGTTGCCGGCGCTCCGCGCCCGTCTGCGTGAACAATTGCTGCTCATCGGTTTCGCGATGGTGTTCCAGATTCTGGTGTATGGCGGGTTCTTTGGTTCGATAGAGGCAGTACGGCTGTTCCACGATACGCTCGATCAATCCTGGATCATTTCGTTTCTCGCCCTGTTCTATCCGCTCTTTATCATCGTCAGCGCACTCGGTGCGCTGCTCATCCAACGTCAGATCCGGCTTCTGGAGGCGCTGGAAGGAGCGCCAGCGGCTGTCGAACCCGCCCCCGACGCTCAGGTGCAACGTTTGCGCCGGAGCGCCAGCAGTCTGACGCTCGCGTATCACCTGCTCGGCATCGCCATCGGCGCAATAGCGCTCTATACGCCTGCGGGTGCGATCGTCCCGGCGATTGCAGCCATCACGCTCCTGGCGATCAAGTGGCGCATCGAACGCACGCTGACGGCGCGCGTCGGTGCATGGTCATCATTTCAGGGGCAGGAGTCTGCGCTGGTGATGTACGTTGTCTTTCTGGCGATCAATATCGCTGGCATCCTGGGAGGCATTGGGGGATACCTCATGGCGTCAGGCGAACCTGATGGCGGCGCGAACGCTGCAGCGCCCTCGGTTGCACCCTGGATGCTTGCGGGCTTTGGAACGTGGTGGTTGTGCGCGTTGCTCTATCTGGTGGTGCAGACTATTGTCAGCTGGCGCCGGGTGCGCGCCCTGAGAGATGGATTGACGAGTGAGGAGTGATAAGAGGCGCAAGGCGCGAGGCGCGAGGCGCGAGGCGCGAGGCGCGAGGCGCGAGGCGCGAGGTGAGAGGTGAGAGGTGAGAGGTGAGAGGTGAGAGGTGAGAGGCGCGAGGCGCGAGGAGGAGCGTTTAAGCAACGTGAGCCTCTGAATGTGCCACAAACGGGCAGGAATGGACGTCTTATCAATGACGAGAGAGAAAGGGGTCAGTCATATGTCCCATACGATAGCGCCGACCACGACGCGCGAGCGGATCGATCTGCTCGACATTCTGCGTGGATTCGCCCTGCTGGGCATCCTGATAGTCAACATGGGCATCTTCAGTTTTCCGTTCATCGCCGTATTCACCGGGACGCCGCGCGGTGACGGCGCGCTCGACCATGCTGTTGAGTTTCTCACATACGCACTGGCGACGGGCAAGTTCTACCCATTGTTCTCGTTCCTTTTCGGGTTGGGGATGTGGTTGCAGATGGAGCGTGTGCAGGAAGCCGGCGGCGCTCCGGCGCACTTCATGGTTCGCCGGCTGCTGGTGTTGATGGGATTTGGTCTGGCGCATGCTCTGTTGATCTGGAATGGCGACATTCTGTTCATCTATGCGCTGGTTGGTCTGGTCGCCCTGCTGTTTCGCAAGGCGCAACCGCGAACACTCCTGATCTGGGCGGGCGTGCTGATCGCCATCCCGATCATCTTGAGCGCAGGGCTCATCGTTCTGGGCATCCTGACGGCAAGTCTCGCACCAACCGATGCAGGCGGCATGGACGAAGTCATGACACTCGTGCGCGATCTGGAA
This sequence comes from Roseiflexus sp., assembly GCF_057785375.1. Lineage (NCBI taxonomy): Bacteria > Bacillati > Chloroflexota > Chloroflexia > Chloroflexales > Roseiflexaceae > Roseiflexus > Roseiflexus sp. The sequence goes on along the minus strand of NZ_JBYNRX010000107.1, from coordinate 65,323 downwards.
CGGCAGGCGATCGAGACCTACGCCCGCGGAACGTGGGGGCAGATCTTCGTCTGGCGCGCTGTCGAGTGGCTGATCGTTCTGGTATTCTTCTTGTTGAGCGGAAACGTCCTTCAGATCCTGGCGATCTTCCTGGCTGGCGTGTACGCTGGCAAACGCCAGGTCTTCCAGCGCCTGATGCAGTTGCCCGCAAACGAGCGCCGGTTGCCGGGCGGAGGCGTGTGCCTGGCGGTTGGTCTGGTCGCCAACCTTGGGCTGACGTGGCTGATGTGGACGGTGGATATGACCTCGCCGCTGGCGGGATTGCCGTCATTACTGCTGCTGGTGTTCGGTCCGGCGCTGAGTTACGGCTACATGGCGGCATTTGTGATGCTCACTCGTCAGGAAGCCTGGCATCGCCGGCTGGAACCGCTGGCAGCGGCAGGCCGGATGGCGTTGAGTAACTACATCATGCAATCGGTCGTCTGCACGCTCATCTTCTACAGTTACGGCTTGGGACTGTTCGGTCAGGTGGGGGCGTTTGTCGGGCTGCTGATCAGTCTGACCATCTGGCTGCTCCAGTTGCTCATCAGCGTCGTCTGGCTGAAACGCTTCCGATTTGGACCGCTGGAGTGGGTATGGCGCAGCCTGACCTATGGCGCACCGCAGACCATGGTTCCAAAGGCGCGGCAATCGGTCACGTGATCGCCGGACCAAAGGCAACGCGGAAACTGAAACGGACTCAATATGTTCCAAAGGCGCGGCAGTCGGCGACGTAATCGCCGGACACACAACGGGAGGGCGCCGCTTAGCGCCTATCCGGAGAAGATCGTTGGGTAGGCGAAGGCAATGCCTTCGCCTACCCGGTCGCACTTCAGTCAGCGATTTTTCGGATAGGCTCTTCGTGTGGAACGTTGCACCATCAGGAGGGGGAAGTCCCGCCTTGCAGGCGCGTCGTTCAGGCGCCTCGACGGGATCGGCGCCTGGGCGCCCTTGTTCGCCATCACCTCCGCTCCTTCTCCCGCACTGTGGGAGGGGTGCGGCTTTGACATCTGCGCCCGTGTTGCGCGCCAACGTCGCCACAGGGTGCAGAAAGGAGGGTATGATGACAACTCGTGCTATCCGAGTCAACCGGTTGGCAATCATCAGTTTTGTGAGCGGGCTTCTCGCTCTGCTCTGCATAGCAGGGACGTTCGCTGTGCTTCGCCTGGCGCCGACCAACGATGACCTGATTGTGACCCTCGTCGATGGGATACTCATACCGGTACGAAATCTCAGCGTGCTCGTCGCAGTGGTGACCGGCATCCTCGCACTTGGGCGGATCAGGCGGACAGAGGGCGCAGAGAAGGGTAAAACGCTTGCGTGGCTGGGTATTGCGATTGGCATTGGCTGGATCGTGTTCTTTATCCTGGTGGCTGTGGCATTTTTCCTACTTCTGCTCGCGAGCAGAGTGCCCGAAGGTTCAAACAGTTTGACACCCATCCTGTTCCTTGCGATAATCCCTGCCAGCGCTCTTCGTATACCGCCAACAGGATTTCCGCCATGTCCGACCCATCATCAAATCTGCCACGTCGTTCATTTGGGCGCACCGGCTTTCAGGTGACGCCGCTCTGCATCGGATGTGCGCCACTCGGCAACATGCCCGAAACGTTCGCCTACGGCGTCGCCGAAGAACAGGCGATTGCAACCCTGATCGAAGCCTTCCGCAGTCCGATCAACTTTCTCGACACCGCCGCCGCCTATGGCGACGGCGAAAGCGAACGTCGGATCGGCAAGGTCATGCGGATGATCGGCGGGTTACCCGCCGGTTTTGTGCTGGCGACGAAAGCTGACCGCGACCTGGCGACCGGCGATTTCAGCGGCGACCAGATCAAACGCTCGATCGAGCGCAGCCTGAACCTGCTGGGGCTGGATCGCCTTCAGTTTGTCTACATCCACGACCCGGAGCACACGACATTCGAGAATGTCATGGGCAAAGGCGGTCCACTGGAGGTCTTACAGCGCTTCCAGGCGGAAGGGGTGATCGAGCATATCGGCATTTCCGGCGGTCCGATCGACATGCTGATTCGCTACGTCGAAACCGGGGCGTTCATGGCGGTTGAGACGCACAACCGTTACACACTGCTGAACCGCTCGGCGGAACCGCTGCTCGATGTGGCGGTCCGCCGGGGAGTGGCGGTAGTGAATGCGGCGCCGTATGGCAGCGGCATCCTCGCCAAAGGACCGGACGCTTACGCGCGCTATGCGTATCAGGATGCACCGCCTGCGCTCGTGGAGCGGGTGCGCGCCATGGCGGCGGTCTGCCAGGAGTATGGCGTTCCGCTGGCTGCCGCAGCATTGCAGTTTTCGCTGCGCGATCTGCGGATCACCTCGACCGTCGTCGGCGTCAGCAAACCGGAGCGCATCGCCGCCACCCTGGACCTGGCGCGCGTCCCCATCCCCAACGATCTCTGGCAGCGCCTCGATGCCATAGGGTTCGACATGAACGACCCGGAGGAGCATCGGTTCAAGTGAGGCGCGAGGCGTGAGGCGTGAGGTGCGAGGCGTGAGGGTGAATAAGGTTGAAGGTAGGAACATGTTGAACGTCGCACCGCAACGTCGCACATCATCACCGGTGGCGGTGTGTAGGGGCGTGGCGGCGCCACGCCCGCGAAAAACGTCACATGCGCCCGGCGGTACACATTGAACGTTGCGCATGGCGAGCGGGAAAGGCGTAGGGGCACGGCGGCGCCACGCCCACATTGAAACATTGCATGCACCACGTTATCGAACGCTGGCGCGCGCTGGAAACTTGCGCGCGTCGTTATCTTCTGCACCTGGCGATTCTCACGCTCAGCCTTTCGTTCGTGGCGTTGTACTACAACCTGGCAGTGCTGGCGCTCGGGTATTCCCGTGGCTTCCTTGGCATGCTGCAAACGGTAACGCAGGCGGTTGCGGCGCTGTTGAGCCTGCCGCTCTGGTTGAGCGTGCAGCGTCTTGGGTTGCGCCTTGCAATTGCGGTGTCGGTCGTACTGTATGCCGCCGGCATGCTGCTGTTTGCCGCTTTCCCGCAGGCGGCGCTGCTGGTCTGTTCCGCCGCGCTGATGGGGATCGCGTCCGTGCTGATGCAGGTGACTGCCGCGCCGCTCATGATGCGCCTCAGCAATGATGCCACCCGCGATTACCTGTTCAGCGCCAGTGCAGCGGTTGCCGTCGGATTGAGCGGCATCGGCAACCTGGGCGCCGGGATTCTCGCCGATGCGCTGGGGGGCGCGCTCGGCATCCCCGCCGATAGCGGCACGACCTACCGCGCTGTGTTTGCAGTCGCAGGGATTGGAGCGCTGGCATCGCTGCCGCCACTGCTGCTCATTCGTGAACCGAGGCGCACACCGGCGCCGCTACTGTCTGAAAGCGCTACGCTGACGAGGGCAGAAGTTCCAGTCGATGACGTCCCAACCTGGCTGGCATTTGCCCGGCAGTGGTTCGCGCTTCTGCCAACGCCGCTGCGTGCATTGCTGCGTCAACCGATGCTGACGGTAAAACTGCTGCTGCCGCCGTTCCTGATCTCGTGGGGCGCGGCGCTGCTCATTCCCTACCTCAACCTCTACTTCCGCGAACGCTTCGGTCTCGACAATCGCGCGCTCGGCGCGCTCTTCGCCGGGTTCGACGTGGCCACCGGTCTCGCGTCGTTGACCGGTCCGGCGCTGGCGGCGCGGCTGGGGAAGATGCGCACCGTGGCAGTGACTCGCGCGATTGGCGTGCCGTTGCTGCTGATCCTGGGAGCGGCGTCGGATCTGTGGCTCGCTATTGCCGCAGCGCTGGCGCGGGTGGTGGCATTCAACATGGCGGCGCCGCTCTACGATGCCTACGCGATGGAGCAGACCGAGGAAAGCGCGCGCCCGTTCATGATCGGTCTCCTCGGAGCAGCGTACAGCGCCGGGTTTCTTATTGCGCCGTTGATCAGCACATTCGTTCAGGAACGGTATGGCTTTGGTCCGCTGTTCGTTGCGACCGCGACCCTGTACGCGCTCTCGGTCGCTGTCACGTGGTGGTTTTTTGGGACCGAACGTCATTAAGGTCTGCCGGAAAACCCTTTGCTCCCCAGAGTACGTATCCAAGAGAGGAACGTTGCAGGTAGGGGCGGGTCTCTGACCCGCCCGACGTAGGGGCGCGTCTCCGACCCGCCCACCATCCGGCACAACGTCGTGGCGCGTCTCCGACCCGCCATGGCGGATAGATGCGATTGACCCGACATCCAGGCGATGCTATACTATCGCACACCTGTTCACTTCGTTGCATAACGGCTGTAGAGACGCTTCACGAACAGGGTGTCTCTTGTTTTTGTTGGCAGCGCTTTATCCTGCGAAAGGTCGTCAGATCGTGGCAAAGGACGCTATCGTCATCAAGGGTGCGCGCGAGCACAACCTGAAAGGGATCGACCTCGAAATCCCGCGCGATAAACTGGTTGTCCTGACCGGCGTCTCTGGTTCGGGCAAGTCATCGCTGGCATTCGACACGTTGTACGCCGAAGGGCAACGCCGCTATGTCGAGTCCCTCTCGGCGTATGCGCGGCAGTTCCTTGGTCAGATGGAAAAGCCAAAGGTCGATACCATCGAAGGACTGTCGCCCGCCATTGCCATCGAGCAGAAGAGCGCGTCGAAAAACCCGCGCTCGACCGTCGGCACTGTGACTGAGATCTACGACTATTTGCGCCTCCTCTATGCCCGCGTTGGGGTGCAGCACTGCCACGTGTGCGGCCGTCCGGTCAGTTCGCAGAGCGCCGAGCAGATGGTCAATCGGGTGCTGACCTTGCCGGCCGGGACGCGCTTTATGGTACTGGCGCCGCTCGTGTCGCAACGCAAAGGCGAGTACAAGGACGTCTTCGCCGAAGCGCGCGCCGAAGGGTTTGCCCGGGTGCGCGTCGATGGCGAGATCTTCGATCTGGCGAGTGAGATTAAACTCAACAAGAAGGTCAAGCACACGATCGAGATCGTGATTGACCGGCTGGCGATGCCTGCACGCGACGCGGCAACCGATCAGGCGCACCCTGTCGGCGGTCCCCTCGGCCGGGCGCAGGAAGGGGCGCAGGGCGAGTGGGACGCTTTCATCACCCGTCTGACCGACAGCGTCGAGCAGGCGTTGCGTGTTGGCGAGGGGCAGTTGATCATTAGCATTCAGAATAAAACCGGCGCCGCCGAAGAATGGCTGATGAGCGAAGCCAATACCTGCACCCACTGCGGCATCTCGTTCCCCGAACTCTCGCCGCAAATGTTCTCATTCAACAGCCCGCAGGGCGCCTGCCCCGAATGCACCGGTCTCGGCGTCCGGCTGGAAGTCGATCCGCTGCTGTTGGTTCCCAACCCGTCGTTGACCCTGCACGAAGGCGCGGTGACCTATTGGGGCGAACTGCGCAAGAAACGCGATTCGTGGGGATACCGCGCGTTGCTGGCGATTGCGCAGCACTATGGCTTCGATCTCGACACGCCCTGGGAACAACTCAGTGAACAGGCGCGCCATGCCATTATCTACGGCAGCGGCAAAGAGCGGATTCGCTTCCGCTGGGGCGATGAAGGCGGTGACAGTCGTGGCGAGTATCTGCGCACGTGGGAAGGGCTGGCAAGTGAAATTCGCCGCCGCTATCAGCAGACCGGCAGCGACTATACACGCGAGTATTACCAGAGCTTCATGAGCGAGCAACTCTGCCCCGCATGCGGCGGCGCGCGCCTGCGCCCCGAAAGCCTGGCAGTCCGGGTCGGCGGTTTGTCGATCCACGACGTTACCCGGATGACAATTGCAGAGGCGCTGGCGTGGGTCAATGCTCTGAGCGGCATACCCGGAAATGGCGTACATCCGGCAGACGACGCGGCAGAGCTGATGACGGCGGCGGTTGCTGCGGGCAACGGCGCTGCACAGCACTACAAGGTGACCCCGCTGACCGGCTACCAGATGGCAATCGTCAGCGACGTGCTGAAGGAAATCAGTGAGCGTCTCGGTTTTCTCCTGAATGTCGGTCTTCATTACCTGACGCTCGAACGCCCCGCGCCGACGTTGTCCGGCGGCGAGGCGCAACGCATCCGCCTGGCGTCGCAGATCGGCTCCGGTCTCGTGGGAGTGACCTACATTCTCGACGAGCCAAGCATTGGGCTACACCAGCGTGACAACCGCAAACTCCTCAATACGCTGCTTAAACTGCGCGACCTGGGCAATACTGTCGTAGTGGTCGAACACGACCTGGAAACCATGCAAGCGGCTGACTGGCTCATCGATTTTGGTCCAGGCGCAGGGGTCAAGGGCGGGCAGATCGTCGCCGCCGGTCCACCCGACGTGGTGGCAACGATGCCTGAGTCGTTGACCGGTGCGTATCTGGCGGGGCGACTGGCAATCCCCGTGCCGCAGCAGCGCCGCGCTGCACGGGTGCGGTCAGGAGCCGAGACACCACCGGATGCCCCTCGTCGCCGCCGTCGCCTCGACCATCAGACCGACCCGGCAGAGGGACCATGGCTCGAACTCGAAGGCGCCACGATGAACAACCTGCGCAACGTGACCGTCCGCTTCCCACTCGGCGTCTTCATCTGCGTTACGGGGGTGTCGGGTTCAGGCAAATCATCGTTGATCACCGAGACCCTGTACCCGGCGCTGGCGAACCGCCTGAATCGCGCTCAGTTGAAGCCGGGACCCTTCCGCGCATTGCGCGGGCTGGAACATCTCGATAAGGTGATCGACATCGATCAGCAACCGATCGGGCGGACGCCACGCTCGAACCCGGCGACGTATGTCAAACTGTTCGACCTGATCCGTGAGCTGTTCGCCTCGACCAATGAGGCGAAACTGCGCGGCTACAACGCCGGGCGCTTCTCGTTCAACCTGAAGGGCGGGCGCTGCGAAGCCTGCGAGGGCAACGGTGAAAAGCGCATCGATATGCAGTTCCTGGCAGACGTCTGGGTGCGTTGCGATGTCTGCAAGGGCAAACGGTACAACCGCGAAACGTTGCAGGTCAAATACAAAGGCAAGTCCATCGCCGACGTTCTCGATATGGATGTGCAGACGGCGCTGGAATTCTTCGACAATGTGCCGCGTATCAAGCGCATTTTGCAGACGCTGCATGATGTCGGGCTGGACTACATCAAACTCGGTCAGTCGGCGACGACCCTCTCCGGCGGCGAGGCGCAGCGTGTGAAACTGGCGAAAGAACTGGCGCGCGTCGCCACCGGTCGCACCATGTACATTCTCGATGAGCCAACGACCGGGTTGCACTTCGCCGATGTGCAACGCTTGCTCACGGTGCTGCATCGCCTGGTGGACGCCGGCAACACCGTGCTCGTCATCGAACACAATCTCGACGTGATTAAGACCGCAGACTGGATCATCGACATGGGACCGGAAGGCGGCGACGGCGGCGGCATGGTCGTGGCTGCTGGCACACCCGAAGAGGTTGCGCTGGTCGAGGCATCGCACACGGGACGGTTCCTGCGCGAGATTCTGCATGCTACTGGGGTTAGGGGTTAGGGCTTCCCCCTTCCCCCTTGTGGAGGAGGGGAGCGTACCCCCACCCCCTTCCCCTCCCCCATCACGGGGGAGGGGTGCAATGTTCCCCCCTCTCCCCGCGTGGGCGAGGGGGACAGGGGGGAGGGAACAGGGTCGCCTTCCCCCCGCGTGGGAGAGGGGGGAAGGGGAGGGAGGGGCTTGATCATCATCCAACCGAACGCTCGCCGAACGTCTCCGTTTCCGCTACGGCGACAGCGACCGGCTCTGCCTTGCGCATCTGGCGCACCCGTACCACGTGAATCAGCACGCCCACAATGAACAACCCAAACCCGACAGCATCCGCTCCCAGGTCGGCATAGAGCATCGCCAGACCGGCAATACCCATCAGCACCCGCTCGAAAAGATTCGCCTGACGGAGCAACCATCCGCCAAAAGTGACCGCCAGCGCACCGACTGCCACGCAACTGGTCAGGAATGTGACCGTGATCGTGACCCATCCGCCCGCTGCAAGCGCCTCATACCAGGCAGGCTTGAATGCCAGCGCCACCATGCCCACATCTTTGCCAACCTGTTGCAACAACAGCAGCAGACTCGTGCCATCGATCGTCATCGTAAACATAAACGGCACCAGAAAGCCGGGCAAACAATACTTCCACGCCATAAACATCGTGGGCCAGGGACGACCGCCGGTAATAGCAGCAGCAGCCATTGGCGCCAGCGCCGTCGGCGGCGACACATCGGCAAGCACGGCATAGTAGAAAATGAACATATGCGCAGCAGGTTCCGGCACACCGACCTGCCGGAGTGCCGGAACGATCATCACTGCTGCCAGAATGTACGACGCAGTGACCGGCACCGCCAGCCCCAGCACCCAGACCGCAACCGCAGCAAAGAAGACTGTCATCAAGATATTGCCGCCGCCCAGGCTCACGATCATGCCCGAAATCTTCAACCCCAGCCCGGTTAGCGTCACGGCTGAGACGATGATGCCGGCGCAGGCGGTGGTGGCAGCAATCGACACCACACTGCGCCCGCCATACTCTAGCGCCCGCAGGATGCGCATATTCTCATCTTCGCCGGGAATGGCGCGTACTCGCCGGTAGAGCGCCATTGCCGCCGCGATCACGACGGTGAGCATCAATCCCCAGAAGATCGCCACCGACGGACGCATACGCGGCAGGACGCCGGTCACCTCCAGCGCCATCAGCAGCGCCATGAGCGCAACGCCCGCCGCCAGCGCCTTCAGAGACGAGAGGCGTGTTTCGGGGCGGAGGAAACTCAGGAAGAACGCGACGACAATCGACCAGTAGACCGCCATGAAGGGCGTCATACCAAACGCCATCAGGATGGCGACGGCAAACAGCGACGAGAAATGATACCCGAACTTCCGCGTCAACTCCCAGAGCGGTTCGGTCTTAAACTCGACGGCCTGCGTCTTCATGCGGCGCGAGTCGGCTTCAATCATGAGAATGATCGAGAGATAGTAGAGAATCGTCGGCACGATCGCCATGATCAGCACATCGAGGTAGGAGATGTCGAGGTATTCGGCGATCAGGAACGCCGCTGCGCCGAGGGTTGGCGGTGAAAGCGTGGCGCCGATCCCCGACGCCGCCAGCATACCGGCGGCGACCGTCTTATCGTATCCCGCCTTGCGCAGCATAGGCCACGACAGCGAACCAAGCGTCACCGTCGTGGCTACCCCACTGCCCGACACCGTTCCGAGCAGGAACCCGGCGGCTGCTACAGTGCGCCCCGGACCGGCGCCACTCTTCGACTTGCCCAATGCCGCGAAGGACCAGTCGATGAAGAACTTGCCGGCGCCGCTGTACTCGAGCACCGCGCCGTAGATCGTAAACAGCACGATGAAGGTGGCCGCCACATCGAGCGGCACGCCAAACACCCCCTGCAACGTCAGATAGTTCGTGCCGATCAGACGTTGCAGTGAGATGCCGCGATGGTCGAATGGTTCAGGAAAAACATACCCGAACAGCGCATACAGGATCGAGAAAATCGCCACCAACGTCAGCGCCATACCTGTGGTACGCCGGGTTGCCTCCAGCACCAGCAACAGCATAATCGCGCCCATCACCAGTTCAGTCGGCGTAGGTTGAGTGACGCGCTGCAACGCATCACGGAAGTTGAGGCTCAAATAAATCATACTGGCAGCGCCAAGCGCTGCCAGCGCCACATCATACCAGGGAACCTTCGTGCGCGCAGCTTTGCGCAACGGAAAGTAGAAGAAGGTCAATGCCAGGACGAGCATCAGGAACGTTGCGCGGTAGACCTGAGTCGTGATGATCGCCTGTGTCCAGTAGAGCGCATAGATCGAGAGCGCAGCCGCGACAATCCCGGCAATCCATGCCCAGGCGCCACTCAGTTTGCGGGTGGCTGCTTCGTTCTCGAACTCCTCGATGAGTTGCTCGACTTTGTCCTGCGAAATGACTTCATTGTCAGGCGCGTCGTCGTTCTGAGCGTTGGCGGCGATGCTCATCGTTGACACCCCTCTTGCTGCGGAGATTGAGATATGGACGACCCGGTATGATAGATAAAGAGGCAAGACGCAGCGGAAAGCCGCGTCTTGCCTCAATCTCGCCCTGTTACTCTTTCCAGACCCCGCGTTCCTTATAGAACTCAATGGCCGCCGGGTGGAACGGTATCGACGACCCGGCAACCGCCGTCTCAAGCGACAGGGTGCGCGCCGCCGGGTGGATCTGACGCACTTCTTCGATGTTGTCGAAGATGGTCGTCAGAATGCCTTTCACCTGATCGGCGGGCATATCCTGGCGCACCACAAGTAGGTTGGTCACACCAATGCCCGGTATATCCGTGTCGGTTCCTTTGTAGGTGCCGCCAGGCAGCACGGTGGCGGCATAGATCGGACCGTACTTATCCACCATTGGCTTCAAGAGTGAACTCGTATCGATAAAGACCACCGACTCCGTCGTGACCAGGTCGGTCACTGCTGCCGTCGGCAGACCGCCGATCCAGAAGAAGGCATCGATCTTCTTATCCTTCATGGCAGCCACCGAGTCGGCCACGCCCAGGTTCTCGCGGATCACATCCTCCGGTTTCAACCCGGCTGCCTCCAGCAGGCGGAGCGCCGCCGTTTCGGTGCTACTGCCCGCCGATCCGATCGACACGGGGCGACCTTTCAGGTCGGCAACGCTCGTAACGCCCGCATCGGCGCGCGCGACCACGTGGATAAAACTCTGATAGAGCACGGCAATCGTTGCGGCAGGAACCGGACCGGTCGCCTGGTACGCCGCCACACCGTTAATGCCGTCGTATGCCGAGTCCGCAGTTGTGAAGCCGATCTGCGCTTCGCCATTCTGGAGCAGCTTCATGTTATCGACGGAGCCGCCAGTTTCCTGCGCTGTCGCTTCGGTATTGGGCATCTTTTCAGTAAGAATACGCGCCAGACCTCCACCGTAGGGGAAAAACACGCCGCCGGTACCGCCGGTGCCGATGATCAGTCGAAGTTTTTCGCCAGAAGGCGGAGCGGGCGCCGTTGTGGGTTGTTCGCCGGATGGCGCGGCTGTAGGGGCTGTGGGCGCCGCCGTGGGCGCTGCTGGCGCCGCCGTGGGCGCCGTGGGCGCAGGCTGCCCGCACGCAGCCAGCCCCAACGCCAGAACCGACCAGAGGATGACCAGCGTTCGTTTGACCATGCGAATACTCCTTTCCTGTCTATGTGGCACGTATCAGGTATCACGCTCCTGACCGTTGCGCCCCTGAAGGATGGTATGGCACGGTTTACAGGGTACAGCAGACAAACATCCGATTGCGACGCACGAATGGGGCAAACGGCGTGACTTGCTTTCTGCTATTGCTTCGTTGTATCTGTCAAGCGCTGAGTCGCGCTGGGATTGCTTGAGCGCAGTAATCCTCGACCGAGGACGATAGCTTGGACGGAGAATCATCAGGATGGCGCAAGTGTACCCACAATTTAGCGCCACGTCAAGAGAACGTCTTCTCTATCTAAAAGAAAGATTTCCTAACCACTTAATCTGATCGAGCCTGTGCAGACGAATTGCCACCTGACAATTCATGCCCGGTCCCGCGTCTGTCGCAGAAGAAGAGGGTTCCGGCAGTAATACAGAGAGGCACGGCAAACAGGTTAATGAAAGGAATGCTCACCAAACCAAGGCACACCAGCCCGAATCCAGCAGTTGCGGGCAAGCCCTGTCGAATGAACCCCAATTTGTCACGAAAGCGCAACCGGCGACGCTCAAGCGGCGGATCGAAGAAATCGAGGCAGGAAATGGTTGCGCCAAGCGCAATGCCACCGGCAGTTGCCAGGAACGAACCGACAACCGGAATCAAGTTCAGGAGCAACGTTGGCGCTCCGATGATCAACGCCAGGAGCACTTTCTTGATCTCGAACAGCAGGGCGCGGGCAATGTCACGCGCCACATTCCCCACAGTTGGCGGCGGCGCATCGAACACGACACTGCCGAAGCGTTCTTCCAGCCGTTCGGAGAGACGGCTGTAGAATGGCGCGCCGATCACAACGCCAAAGCGTACCAGCACAAAGCCCGTGGCGATCAAGAGGGCAATGACCAGCAGCACACGCAGTAACCACGTGATAAACGCCATCCATTCGGGGAGACCAGCGATAAACCCGTCAATAACGCGAAATCCAGCGACGAGCAAACCGGCGTACAGAGTGACGCCCGCCAGAATATTCAGGAAGATGGGTACGATAATATACTGCCAGAGCGCCGGATGGCGCCTGAGAACACCGAGAGCGCGCAGCGGATACAAGGCGCCACCGAGGAATGTCTGCATGGCTGAGAACCGAGAACCGAGAACCGAGAACTGAGAACTAATACCAGGCGGCGTTCAGTCAGACAAACTGTTCGAGCGTCCAGCTCGCAAGGCGCAACGGTTGGTGCACACCGGCAGGCATGTCGTGGACGCAGACGGCGCATTGGCATCAGCAGCCCCGGCGGGGCTGCCACTTGCGGTGAGCGCCGTCGAACTGCGTGCGGTGAGCATGGTCGAACTGCGTCCTCAGCGAGGGCTTTCGCCTGCAGCGCCCCGGCATCCCGCTTCGCACCCCGGCAGTATAGTTCAAATGACCGTGCATGAGTATAAGAGTCTGGAAACAGACAGAACCCTTCCGGGTGCGAAGCATACAATGAAGGGCTTCCATTTCAGCCCCGACTCCCGCCCTCAGTTCCCGGTTCTCGCAACCCCTAACCCCTAACCCTCTATTCCTGCCGGATGATCAGGCTTTCATCGCGGTTTTTCTCACCTTCTTCGAGCAACATGATCGGAATGCCGTCCTCAACCGGGTAGCGGTACCCATTGCGGCGATTGACCAGCCACTCTTTACCTTCGTTATCCCGCATCAACTCTACCGGTCCCTTATCGCCGGGGTCTGCCAGGATGGCCAGCAACTCAGGACTGATGCTGCGCGGCTCTCCGCCAGACGATGATGGCGGCGGCGATTGCGGATTGGCGCCCAGGTCGAAGACGCTGTCTTCACGATACTGGCGAACAGCGCGATAGATAACGATACCCAGCGCGATCAACGCTGCTACGCCAAGAAGACGAAGAACGAGTTTCATGCGTGTAACCTCCTCTGTTATCCCTGTTATTGATGTGTTGCCTGTGAGAGACGCCTTGGGTCGGCAGACGACATTCATTGGCGCTCGCCGAGGCTTTTCCGCCGTCGTTTCTTCTTTTCGCAGGAAGACCCGGAACCGCCGCTCTGGTCCGCTGGCACAACCGTTTCCCATCACTATGTGCAGATTGCCCGGTTCCTGGTTCTTAGTTCTCGATTCTCAGTTCTCGATTCTCAGTTCTCGATTCTCAGTTCTCGATCCTCAGTTCTCGATCCTCAGTTCTCAGTTCTCACACACGCTCTATTATACCGGGTATTCGACGCTGTCCAACATCGGCGCTCGCTCATCGTGCCACGGAGATGGCGATTCGCCGGCGCCTCGCCACACCAGTAATCGCCAATCAGGCAACGCGCCTGGCGCCGGATAGGTGACTTCCAGATAGGGAAAACGCTGCTGCTGACGTTGCGAGGTGACGACATCGACAACCACATCGGTCCAGGTACCCGTATTGATATACGTCTGGCGCTCGTTCAATGCCACGATTTGCGCCTGATGCGTATGCCCGCAGATGAAGAGGCTGGTCGCCTGATGCCGTGGGTCGCGTGCCATGCGTGCCATACTGCGGATCGAGGCGCTCCCAAAAGCCCGAACAGAGCGGTGTAATTGACGCTCTGCTGCGCGTTGGAATGCAACCTCGGGAAATACCCCGGATTGTCGCCGTACTCCTGCCGCGCGTCCCAGCAAGGTCGCCGCCAATGCAACCTGGCGGTACATCGGCCTCCAGAGCGAACGCTGCGTCTGCTGCCGTGGGTCATCATCGAGCACATATGCTGTGTTTTGCAGCAGCACGTTGATCAGCAACACCAGACCGCGCGCCGCCAGCCGGCGTGTCGCGCGGTTGCGCAGCGTCGGCAGCGACAGGGCATACCAGAAAATGGCTGACAGCGGCTTGATATTGTCGATCAGCGTGGCAACCTCCACCGGCTCGTCTTCCAGCAGATTGATTGCCTGGCGAATCAGGCGCGTGCCGAACACAACCTCGAATGGTTCACAGATGCCGTCAAAGTGAACAAAACGGTTCCAGCGATCAAACTGATTGCCGTGCACGAGAAAAATGCCATCACCTGCGTAGGATACGCCAAACCGCAGTCGCGGATCATCTGGCGCCAGTCCAAGCGCCTGGCGCAGCGTCTGCTTGGCGCTCGCATAGTGCAGCTCGAAGTCGTGGTTCCCAATAATGACCGTCGCCTGATTCTCGCGTTGCGTCAGGAAGGCGCGCAACGCCGCCACCGGTTGATCATGCGCATGCAGAATTGTTTCCAGGCGCCGCGCTGCCGCGCGCGGCGACCACTCGAGGTCGGGTACATCCGGCAGGCATACCTGCAAAAACTCGAAGGTGTCGCCTGCCAGGATCAACTCCGTCGGCTCAGAGTCAGCGGCATAGGAGTGCAACAACGTCGCAAGTTCGGTATCGGCGGCAAAGTCATCGAGGCGATCACCTGCGCCCATGTGCAGATCACTGAGCACCAGGCGGCGTATTCCAGGTCGAATATCGTCCGGGCCGATCGGCGGGGTGGTCTCACCGGTCGGGTGCAGGCGCACCGGGTGCAGACGACGCCGGAGAAGCAACACAGCGCATGCCCCGACGAGCGCCAGGGAAAGTGATCGAAGCGCAGACAGCATAGTGTTATCGCATAGCAGCGCGAGCGGCTGCAATGAATGCGCGAATTTTCGTGTGATCCTTTACGCCATTACTCTCGACGCCGCTGCTGACATCGACACCCCACGGACCTACCTGCGCGATAGCGCCAGCAACGTTCTCCGGGGTCAGTCCACCTGCCAGAAGTAAGGGACGCTGACGCGCCAGTTCGGCGGCGCGAACCCAGTCGGCCACGACGCCAGCGCCGCCGTAGCTGCCCGGCACGTGAGCATCGACCAACAGGCGTACATGAGGCCGGTTGTGTTGCAGCCACGCATGCTCGTGCGCCGAATCATCGAAGCGAATGGCTTTGATGATCAGCAGGGACTCGAGGGCATCGGCATACGCGACAGGTTCGTCGCCGCTCAGTTGAACGCCATCGAGTCCACACGACTGTGCAACGTCGCGGATGCGTTCCACCGTCTCGTTGACGAACACCCCAATCAGCGCGATTGCTCGACCGCAATCTCTGGCGGCGACACGCGCCGCATCAGCGATGGATGCAGCGTCCTCAACTGTGATCTGACGGCGCGAAGGAGCGAACACCAGCCCAAGCATATCGGCGCCGGCATCGACCGCCGTCAGAGCATGATCGCGCCTCCGCACACCGCAGATCTTGATCATCATCACACACTCACCGTAGAGTCATTGTGCCTCAGACGACTCTTCGGTTGTCTCGGCTTTCTTCCGTCGCCGCGTCGGACGCGGCGCTTTTTCGGTTGGTGCGGCGACCGTGGCTTTGCTGCGCGAGCGCGTGGTTTGTGCTGCAGGCGCTGCATCCTCCGTCTCGCCCGCTTCCGCTTTGACCGGTGCAGTTGTGCGGCGGCGACACGGCTTCGGTTGAGCGACGCTCGTTGCGTCCGCCGGCGAACCCTCGATCAACGCCGTAGCCCCGGTTGCCTCGCCGGTATCGGGCGCGACCGGCGCTTCGTGAGGAACATTCACTGCAACCGCGATCCCTTCCCCTGCGATCGCCGGCGCCGTTGCATCGTCTGTGTGTGCCTTCTCCTCTGTGATTAATGCAGGGGCAAACACTTCCGTTGCACCAGCGGACTCTTCCACATCAAGCGCCGTTCCCTCCAGCGCGGTTGATACAGGCTCAAGCGTTCCCGCCCCGATGACGCCCTCTGATATTCCGGGAACTGCTTCTCCCGGCATTTCGACGGTCATATCCGCTGCCGGTAAAACGTCGAGATCAGACGCTTCGGGAGCGGCAATTTCAGGCGACGACAGTTCTACCACAGGCGCCGACACGTCCGATGCCCCGGCAATGTCCGTTGCAACGTCTTTCATGACGACCGCTGCCACAGGAGTCGGTTCGTGCTCAAACACAGGCGCTTCCTCGACCGGCGTGTGTGGAATTCCCTCCACTGCTTCGAGCGCTTCTTGCGGCGCCAGGTGATACACGACGCGAGCGCCTTTGCCGCTGCGACGGAGGATGCCGGTGTTGATCGCCTGCTTGATGAGCGACCGCAATTCTTCGTTCGTGCGGAAGATACCGGCGTTGTTGCGAGCGCTCCGCAGCAGATCATGGATCTGTGCGAACGACAGCGGCCGTCCCGCCGATGCAACCACATCGTGCAACATCTGCCATTCAGCATCGGTGAAAGGGTGCATCTCTGCCGGGTGCGTCGCCGTTTCGCCGACCGGTGTTTCAGGCGTCTCGAACGCCTCTAACGCCCCGACCGGCGTATCGATGATGATCATCCGGTCTACCAGATCAGGCGCTTCTAACGCCGGTTCGTTCGCCAGATCGCCGCTCTGCATCGTCCGATCCGGCTCTTCCTCCAGATCGGGCAACTCATCGATCGCCGGTGTGATGTTGTCAATCGGCATATCGAACGATGCGAGCACCGCCTGTCGTTCGCGCTCGGCTTCCAGGCGGTCGAGCAATTCCTCGAACGTCGTGGAGGTTTCGCCGTTCACCGCATCGTGCAGCGCCTCCGCCATCAATTCGTCCGTTACATCCTCGTGCAGTACGAAATCCTGCGTTGGCGCCGGGGATGTTTCAGACATGGTTGTTGGGCGCGTGGCGCCACTGCGGCGGCGGCGACGACGGCGACCGTTCGACACCGGACGACCGTCGATATGCGCATCGACGTGGACAGGCGTTGTGGAAGTGCTGACCGGCGGTTCTTCTTTGAGGTCTTGTGCGAACTGCGAGAGTTTGTACGGATCCTCGCCGGGCAGAAAGACTTCGACAACAGCGCCGCTGGTGAAGACCTGCACCTTGCCGCGCCGCTCGGCTTCGAGGGCAAAATCTTTGAACTTTGCAAACGGCTTGCCGGTCGAGTCGCGGTACTTGCTCTCCTTGAACTCGCCGCCCATCAATTCTTTCATCACGAGTTTGAGCGACCCGAAGGAGCAGACATACCCGCGCTCGCGAGCCAGATGCACTGCGCGCACGAGTGTCTCGTAGACGTCGGGTTCATCGCGCGCGGGTTCGGGCGCGGGCGGCTCAGGCGGCGGCGTGCGCTCCGCCGGTTGGGGTTCCTGGCGCATCCGTATCGATGGCGCGGGTTCCACGACGCTCTCAACGTCGCGTCCGCGCTCCGCCTCGCGGACACGCGGTATGTCAGTCTGCAACGGCTGCGGCTTCTTGCCCAGCAACTGCTCGTAGAAGATGAACTCATCGGCGCTCTGGGCAAGGTGCCCGGAGGCGGCGCCGCCCACCCCGATAATGATGACTTCCTTCCCGTGCTGGCGAATCGCATTCACCAGCGGAATGAAGTCGCGGTCGCCGGTGGCGAGCACAAATTTGCCGATGTTCGGGTTGGTGTACAGCGTTTTCATCGCGTCGATACAGAGATTCATATCGACGCTGTTCTTGATGGCGCGCCCTGTCCGCCCCAGATCCCGATCATAGTAGTAGGTCGGCACATACATTGGCTCGATGCCGTTGGCATACAGGGCGCTCGTCACTCGCGGATAGCGATACCAGTCGGCGTATGCGCGGGCGATCACCACCCGTCCCAGGTCCGCGACGCGATCCATGATGATTTCAAAGTTCGGATTGACGTCAAGTTTGTCGCGGACACTGACATAGACGTTCTCGAAGTCGATGAACACAGCGACATCGAGACGCAGATTGTCGGTAGCCATGGGTCGTTTAATCTTCTCCTGATACTTAGTGTCGTCAAGTATTGGCTCCAGCGATCAGACGCGAGCCAGGCGCCTTCCACAGCGGGGCGTCAGAACGTTCAGAACGCCAGACGCGCGGTGATGCCATTTGAGCGGAATCGCCTGTGTACGGAGCGTTCGATTCCGTCTACGGCATCATTGCGCATCATCCGTCTGCGGGTAGACCAAAGCCCGCGAATGCGCGTAAAATCTGCGGCGCCAATCGTGCAGGCCGGCTACGCGATGATGCTCCAGCCCGGACCTCTTTTTCCGCTGAATAATGAACCGCCGCAGGAATATCGAACCATTGCGCTGTTCGAGGAGCCTATCACTTGTCAACGTACAGACAAACAGCCGAAACACATCACAGATCAGGCGCTCAAGCGCCAACGCCTGACGCTCCGTTACACTCTAACTATAGCATTGCCGCACCTAAAGCGCAACCGATGCTGTACGGTAGAGCGATAGTGCGCGCATACGTCGTTCTGCGTGATCGACGATCGGTGCGGGATAGTCGCGCCCGACGACAACGCCGCACCGTTGCTGTTCTGCGCGCGGCATCGTCCACGGTGCGTGGATATAGCGGTCTGAAACCTGCGCCAGCTCTGGCAGATAGCGACGCACATACGCACCCTGTGGATCGAACTTCTGCCCCTGACTGACCGGGTTGAAGATGCGGAAATAGGGTTGTGCATCGGTGCCTGTACCGGCGCTCCACTGCCATCCCCCGTTGTTCGCAGCGTGGTCGCCGTCAACCAGCTGCTGCATAAAGTAGCGTTCACCCCAGCGCCAGTCGATCAGCAGGTCTTTTGTCAGAAACGACGCAACGATCATGCGCGCTCGATTGTGCATCCAGGCTTCCTGGTTCAACTGACGCATGGCGGCATCGACGATCGGGTAGCCGGTGCGCCCCTCCTTCCAGGCGTCGAACAGCGCCGTGTCGTTTTCCCACGCCAGCGTATCGTACTGTGATTTGAACGATCGCCGCAGCACGTGCGGGTAATGCCACAGGATCTGATAGTAGAAATCGCGCCAGGCGAGTTCTCCAATCCAGGTCTCGATCGATCTGGCAATTCGTGCAATGTTCTGATTGTCATCCCGCTGATCGAGCAGGCGCAGCGCCGCGCGCAGCGCCTGCCGCGGCGCTACACACCCGAACCGCAGGTAGGGCGATAAACGCGAGGTTGCCGGTTCCGCCAGCAGATTGCGTCCCTCTGCATACCCTGCGATGCTATAGTCGCCAGCCAGATCGATGAATGCCGCCAGCCGCGCAGCGCCGGGAGTTTCACCGCCGGGAGGAATCCGCTGAGAGACGGTGATACCGAGGTCTGCCCCATCTGGGATTGCCAGATCGACAACATGATCGGGAACCGGGTGAAGCAGCGGCGCATCGAACTCGTGCAGCAACGCATCACGACGTTGTTCCACCAGCGCGCGCCAGCGCCGCCAGTAGGGCGTATAGACGGTGTATGGTCGTCCTGCATCGGTGCGCACATCATCAGGACCAAGAATGATCGCGTCTTCGGCGCTGAACGTCTCGACGTTCAGATCGCGGAGCAACGCTTCAACCTGCGCATCGCGACGGCGCGCGAAGGGGGTGTAGTCACGGTTCCAGGCAACGCCGGTCGCGCCGGTTGCCTGCACCAGATCACGGATGACATCGAGCGTTCGCCCGCGCCTTATCACCAGACGACTGCCGCGTGTGCGCAGGCTGGCATCGAGGTCGCGCAGCGCATCGATCATGAACGCTATGCGTGCTGCGCCGGTGCGTGATGCGTGCAGGATGGAGTCGTCGAGAATGAAGAGCGGGATGACGCGCCCATTACTCCGAACGGCAGCGGTGTGCAGCGCCGGATTGTCGCGCACACGCAGGTCGCGGCGAAACCAGTGGATCCAGATCATATACTAATGTGTGGTCATTCGTACAACACTGCCGGAACGCTGCGGGCGAAAGCCCTCGCTGAGGCGCGTGCAAGCCCCGCTGGGGCTGCTGATGCCAGGGCGCGGCAGCGTCCACGACTGCCGGTGCGCGTTGTGGATCGTTGCGCCGTGCGAACCGGGCGCTCGAACATCGTGTCTGACTGACCGCAAGGTAGTAATAGAACTCAAGACCCGGCAGAACCTTCAAGACGTTCACGACAGGCGGCGATTCCCGCTGCGCTTTCAGCAGAGGGCTCGAGTTCGTGCGAGTGCATCAGCGCATCGCGCGCTTCGGCGTAGCGCCCCAGCATGTAGAGCGCCTTCCCGCGATTGAGCCAGTAGACCGCCTTCACGGTGGAAACCGGCGCCGCCAGATCGATAGCGCGCTTGAAGCACTCCAGCGCCGCTTCCAGGCGGCCCAATTCCATCAACAGCGACCCTTTGTTGTTCCACACCCCGGCGCTCTCCGGTTCGAGCGCCAGCGCCCGATCATAACTGGTGAGCGCATCATCGAAGCGCCCGAGATCGGTGAGCGCCATCGCGCGCCAGAGCCAGGCGCTCTGATTGGCGTCCGACGCCGCCAGCGCCGCTTCGAAGCGCTCGAATGCCTCTTGAGGGCGCCCCTGGCGCAACAGGATCTGCCCCTGGTCGCAGAGCATCCGGCTTTCCTGTTCGGCGCTGGCGCGTTTATCCGCAGATGCGCTTTCACTCTCGAACATGCGCGTCACCTGCTCGCGCAGGCGATCCTCGGTCATCTGCAGGCGCCGTTCGTCATCGCCCAATCCTGCGCCAGCAATCAAACGCCGCGCCTGTTCGCAGATCAACAGGGCGGTCTCGAGCGATTCGTAGTTGCCCAGGATGCGCGCCGCATCGGCAATCCAGAACGCAAAGGCAAGGATGGCGCGTCGAGCGGCAGGCAATTCCCGGCTCGACAACTCCCCGGCTCTGGCATATGCTGCAACCGTCTTGGCGGCATACGTCTGGCTGAGCGTCGTGCCCTGAGCAGTCAAGCGGGAGCAGAGGTCGCCGATGACGAAGTAATCAGTCGCCTGCGGCGGACGGCGCGCGCGCGCCGCGCGCCCCAGGGCGCGCACGTCGGGGTGGGCGTCATTTGCAAATGCATCGAATGCGCCGCTCAGATCGCGAAACGCGGTCAACAGTTGCGCCCACAGACCGATCGGCTCCTCACGGGTGCGCTCTGTCTGGGTGCGACCGGTTTGAGGCGGGGCAGGGATGTTGGGATCGGCAGGTATTGTCATAAACGCCTCTCTGCGTCACAAATAGTACAGGCATTGTACACCACTTCGTGCCGCGGGTGAACCCATCAATATGCCCATTTCTTACATGACTTCACTGCAAAAAGCTGTTAAACACGAAGGTCACTACACAAAGGAAATGCGCTTCATGTTTATTCTTCGTGCGCTTCGTGTCCTTGGTGGACTTTTACATGCTTACGTAACGCAAGCGTAACGCGATCGGCAACCCGACATCCTCATCGAGCGCTTCCATCTCGGCGTCGTCGAGTTCCGCAAAACGTCTATCGAGCGCAATCTGTCCGTCGCGCATGAGAACGACGCGATCAAGCGTCTCGTAACAGAAATCGAGGTCGTGACTGACCACCAGCACACTGCGCTGGCGCGCGGCAAGATCGTCGATAAGCCGCATCAGCAACCCGATGCTGGCATTATCGAGTCCAGCAGTCGGTTCATCGAGCACCAGCAGCGCTGTGTCCATTGCCAGAACTGCGGCAATCGCCACAAGACGACGGCGCGCAAGCGGCAGATCATACGGGTGCTCATCAACGACATCGCGCAGGTCCAGTGCATCGATAGCGGCTTCAACGAGCGCATGGACTTTTTCGGGCGTAAATCCCAGGTTGTGCGGTCCAAAACAGATCTCATCACGCACAGTGCGGGCAAACAGTTGATTGCGCACATCCTGGAAGACGACGCCAACATGGCGGGCGCAACGTGCGACGGTGGTCGTCCGCGTATCAACGCCGCCTACCAGGGTACGTCCTTGTGACGGGCGTAACAGACCGTTCAAATGGCGCACGAGCGTGCTTTTTCCCGCGCCGTTCCGCCCTACCAGCGCAATCCGCTCGCCGCGCCGCACCGTCAGCGACACGCCACGCAGCGCCGCAACGCCGGTCGGGTACGTAAAACGCACCTCATCGAGCGTCACGATTGGTTCGGCATCTCGATCTACCGGCAATGCGCCGTCCAATTCGTTCTGAGGGCGCATCGCAGGTAAACGTGAGTCGTTGTCCTGTCCATTCACCGAGTCCTGGTCTGACGCCGCAGCGCGCAATCCCGCTGCAAGGCCGGCAACCGTGATCGGCAAAGGACGATCTGGCGCCCAACGACCCTCGGCGCGCGCCCGTGCTGCCATCTGCGCCGGACGGGGCCAGCCGATGCCATGCTCACATAGCCGCGGATCGGTCAGCACATCGGCAGGGGCGCCATCAGCGAGAATGGCGCCGCGATCCAGCGCCACCACGCGCTCAGCCAGGTCGGCGATCCACTCCAGGCGATGCTCGGCGACCAGCATGGTTATGCCCTGCCGGCTGAGCGCCCGCAGCACATCGGCAAGTTCCGCCATCGCCGGCGGGTCGAGTTGCGAGGTTGGTTCATCGAGCGCCAGCACCGGCGGGCGCATTGCCAGTGCAGCCGCGATGACTATGCGCTGCTGCTGGCCGCCGGAGAGATCGTAAGGCGAACGGTCGCGCAGGTGGTCGATACCGAGCGCCTGCAACGCCCATTCGACACGTTCGATCATTTCTGGGCGCGGCACACCGAGGTTCTCCAACCCGAACGCCACCTCGTCGTATACGGTAAACCGCGCGCCAGAAATCTGGCTGAAGGCATTGCCGCTCACCAGGGCGACATGGCGCACCAGTTCGGCGATTGGATGGCTTGCAATCGATAATCCATCCACCACTGCGTCGCCGCTCAGTCGACCGCGAAAGAAATGCGGTACGAACCCGGTGCAGAGCGCACACAATGTACTTTTGCCGGCGCCGGCCCTGCCGATGACCGCACAGATCTGACCGGCAGGAACCGCGAGCGTCACATCGCGCAATGCCGGTTCCGTCGCGCCCGCGTAGGTGAACGTTACATTGCGCAGCGCAATGGGAGTGTACGGTTGCAGAACAGCGTTCATTTCAGCATAAAGGAGCTGTGGAGAAGACAGGTCGATCCGTGCATCATCCAGAGAAGAACCACGCAATGCGCCACACGATCAGCGCTCCCAGCGCTGCCAGCATCATGATCCGTGCGGCATATTCGGCGCGCGGATCGGGAATGTCGCGCAACCAGGTTTTGGGACCAGGCGCATTGAAGGCGCGCGCCTCAATCGCCATGGCGCGCGCCTCCGCTTCGACCAGCGCGCCGACGATCAGCGGGCTGATGAGGGGAAGCACCCCGCGGATGCGTTGCAGCACATGTCCTTCCGTTTCCAACCCACGTGCGCGTTGCGCTTCCGCCACTCCCACGGCGCGCTCGCTGATTGCTGGAATGAGTTGGAGCGCCACCAGCAAAATATACCCCATCGAACGCGGCATACCGCTCTGGATCAGCCCCTGAATCAGCGTGCCGGGGTGGGTTGTCTGAAACAACAACAACGGCGCCCCGGCGACCACCAGCAGCCGGCTGCCGGTATTGAGCGCGAATTGAAGCCCGGCGTGGCGGAACAGGAGCGGACCGACCGCAACCGTGGTCGGATCAGAGGTTGGAAAGAACAACCCCTGCACCAACACCAGCGAGATCAGCGCCGGCAACAGCGTTTTCAGCAGAATATCGAGAAAACGTCGCCCTATCAGCGATACAAACGCCAGCGGCAGCAGCACGCCAGCCAGCAGCGCCGCCCCCGTCAGCGGCGCAGGGAGCAAAAACGTCGCTCCAATCAGCAACAACACGCCGGTCACTTTCGTCAGCGGGTTCAGCCGCTGGAGAAAACCGGCGCGTTCGATAAACAGACCGGTGCGTTGCACGGCAGCGAAATGGCTATTGGTCGGCAGCGCCGAAGCGTGCAAGCAAACGTTTGGGCAATGCGCTGATGATTGCCCATACGATCAGATAGGTGATCGTCTTGTCCAGCGGGTCGGACACAGCGCCCTGCATAAACGACGCGCCCAACACACTGGCGCCAAGGTTCTGGAACATCGCCACCAGCACATCGGTGCCGGCGCCGGTGACGCCGCCAAACACATACGTCGCAATCGGCGCCGAGATCGCAGCGGCGACGACGCCGGTGATCACCCCTGTGAGCGCCATCTTCCACCACGAGTACATCGCGCCATACTGCCTTGCATATCCCGCGATCAGACCGATCACCGCCGCCACCGCAGCGAACGGCAAGGCCGAAGGCGCCAGCGTCAACCCCCAGATGACATTGGCGAGCAAGCCGGTGATCGCTCCTGCCAGGGGACCGAGCAGCACGCCAACCAGCACCGTGCCGATCGAATCGAGATAGATGGGCAACTTCAAGACGCTCTGTACCAATTGGCCCAGCGCCACGTTGATGGCAATGGCAATGGGGATCAACGCCAGCGCAGTGCTGCTCAACCCGCTGCGTTGCGACGTCGTCGAAGTGGTCATGGTCTTGTCTCCTTACAAGGCGTGATTTGCCTGCTTTACCGACCGCTTCCAGGAATAGAATGCGATGCACGTGTTGGGCGTTGTCAATCTGACACTAAAAGTATAGCATATCGCGGGCATTCGTCAAACGACTACGGATGCACGGCAGGCGCTGCGCGCCTTGACGCCGGGCGCCCCCGCAGCCCTCCTGCTCCCTGCTCCTCGTCGTGGAACCATCTCCCAGTGCGCACAGCCCCCGTCGGGGCTTTCACTTGCGGTGAGCACGGCCGAACCACGTCCTCAGCCAGGGCGTCAGCCCGCAGCAATTATGCATATGAGCGTAGAAGCCGGAATGCACTCAACTTATGCTATGATGGACGCACTATCTGGAACAACCATCAAGAGGTTCGCTATGAAGCCGGTTCTGTTCGTCTGGGGAGGATGGGAAGGGCATGAACCAAAGCAGTGCGTCGATATCTTCGCGCCGCTGCTGCGCGCCGAAGGGTACGAGGTGACGATCAGCGATACGCTCGACTCGTATCTCGACCGTGAACGCATGCACTCCTACAGCCTCATTGTTCAGGTCTACACCATGGCGACAATCACCCGCGAGCAAGAGCAGGGGCTGCTCGACGCCATTGCCAGCGGCGTCGGCTTTGCCGGCTGGCATGGCGGCATGGCCGACGCATTCCGCCAGAATACCGACTATCAATTCATGGTCGGCGGGCAGTGGGTTGCGCATCCCGGCAACATCATCGATTACACGGTGCATATCACCAACCACAACCACCCGATCACCGCCGGTTTGAACGATTTTCGCATGCACTCCGAACAGTACTACATGCACGTCGATCCGAGCAACAATGTGCTGGCGACCACAACATTCAGCGGCGAATACTGTCCCTGGATCGACGGAGTGGTCATGCCGGTCGTCTGGACGCGCATGTGGGGCAAGGGGCGCGTCTCCTACTGCTCGCTGGGGCACGTTGCGCGCGACTTCGATGTCCCTGAAGCGCGCGAACTGGTGCAGCGCGGTATGCTCTGGGCAAGCCGGCACGACGCCGAACGTTCAATGTGACACGTAACGCCTCATTCCGTTTATTCGCAGACCTGTTTCATCGAGGAACCATTATGATGACCCCTGCCAACGTCGGCATTATTGGCTGTGGCAACATTAGCGGCATTTATCTGGAAAACGGCGGGATCTTCGATGCGATCAACATCGTGGCCGTAGCGGACATCGACCCGGATCGGGCGCAGGCGCGCGCGGCAGAGTACCATATCCCCAAAGCGTGCAGTGTCGAGGAGTTGCTGGGCGATCCCGCCATTGAGATCGTTATCAACCTGACCACCCCCGACGCCCACGGTCCGGTGGCGCTTGCGGCATTGAACGCAGGGAAGCATGTGTACAATGAGAAACCGCTCGCCGTTACCCGCAGCGAGGCGCGCGCGCTGCTTGACCTCGCCGATCGCAAAGGATTGCGTGTCGGCTGCGCCCCTGACACGTTCCTCGGCGGCGGGTTGCAGACCTGCCGCAAATTGATCGACGATGGCTGGATCGGCGAGCCGATCGGGGCGACTGCCTTCATGATGAGCCACGGTCCCGAAAGCTGGCATCCGAACCCGACCTTC
Organism: Roseiflexus sp.; assembly: GCF_057785375.1. Taxonomy (NCBI): domain Bacteria; kingdom Bacillati; phylum Chloroflexota; class Chloroflexia; order Chloroflexales; family Roseiflexaceae; genus Roseiflexus; species Roseiflexus sp. The sequence continues at coordinate 39,368 of NZ_JBYNRX010000107.1, read as the reverse complement.
TTCTACCAGCCCGGCGGCGGACCCATGTTCGACATGGGACCGTACTATCTGACGGCGCTCTGCGTGCTGCTTGGTCCGGTGCAGCGGGTGACCGGCTCGGCGCGCGCGTCATTCACAGAGCGTACCGTGACCAGCGAGCACAACTATGGCGCAAAGATTCCGGTCAACACCCCGACGCATGTCGCCGGCGTGCTCGATTTCGCTTCCGGCGCCATTGCGACGATCATCACCAGTTTCGATGTCTGGGGTGCGCAACTGCCGCGCATCGAGATTTACGGTTCACAAGGCACCCTGAGCGTACCTGACCCGAACACCTTTGACGGACCGGTATTGTTGCGCCGCGCAGGGGCGCGCGAGTGGTCGAGCGTGCCGCTGTCGCATGGCTTCACCCGCAACAGTCGCGGTATTGGCGTGGCGGATATGGCAACCGCTATCCGAACCGGCAGACCGCACCGCGCTTCCGGCGAACTGGCGTATCACGTACTCGACATTATGCACGCCATTCACGATGCGTCGCGCGAGGAGCACCATATTATCCTGCATAGCGCGATGACCCGTCCCAAGCCGCTGCCGCTCGGTCTCGGCGAGCGTGGCATCGATCTGGAGTGATGCGCCTATGGCTGATGTCGTCTCGATGGGCGAGGTGCTGGTCGAGTTCGTGGCAACACAACCGAACACGCCACTGGCGCACGTGCCCGGTTTCATCAAAGCGCCCGGCGGAGCGCCTGCCAATGTTGCGGTCGGCTTGCAGCGGCTGGGGGTCAGCGCGCGTTTCGTCGGCAAAGTCGGCGACGATCCATTCGGCGTCTATCTGCGCGATAGCCTGGCGCAGGAAGGGGTGGACACCCGCTTTCTGCGGGTTGACCCCACAGCGCGCACCACGGCGGTGTTTGTGGCGGTATGGGACGATGGACGCAAAGACCTCTGTTTCTACCGCAACCCCGGCGCCGACATGTTGCTTGCGCCAGAAGAGATCGACGAGCAGATCGTCGATGGGGCGCGCTGTTTCCATTTCGGCTCGATCGGATTCATCGACGAACCGTGCGCTTCGGCGCAGCGCCGCGCGCTCGACATCGCTCGCTCACGCGGATTGATGATCACCTACGATCCGAACTATCGCCCGACCCTCTGGCGCGATGCCGATACCGCGCGCGCTGTGATCCAGGACTCGTTCCGCTTCTGTCATCTTGCCAAGATCAGCGATGAAGAGTGGGAAACGGCGACCGGCGAACGCGACGTTGACGCCGGCATCGCAGCCGTACTGGCAAAAGGCGTCGAACTGCTGGTCGTCAGCCGGGGAGCGCGCGGCGCTATTGCGACGAACGGCGAGTATCGCATCGAGATGGCGCCGCCCTCCGTGCCGGTCGTCGAGACAACCGGCGCCGGCGATGGATTCATGGCGGCGATGATCGCACGCCTGTTACCGGAGCGTGAGCGAGCAGGATCACTCGCGCGCGTCGATCCCGGCATTGTGCGTGAGGCGCTGGTCTTCGCCAATGCTGTCGGTGCGCTGACCTGCACCCGACCGGGCGCCATTCCGGCGCTGCCAACGCACGCCGAAGTCGAGCGGTTCCTCCAGCGGTGAGGGTCACCGCTGCGGGTTGGGCGTTCGCCCAGCGGGGATGCCAGCGCCGCCGGGTTGCACCAGGGTTAGCGGGGCGCCGCCAGGCGGTTCCTCCAGCGGTGAGGGTCACCGCTGCGGGTTGGGCGCTCGACTAACGGGGATGCCAGCGCCGCCGGGTTGCGCCAGCAGGTGACTGTCACCGCAGCGAGTATGCCGCCCTCCGCGAACCTCTCCCACCCCTGCGCGGTTGCGCCAGCAGGTGACTGTCACCGCAGCGAGTACGCCGCCCTCCGCGAACCTCTCCCACCCCTGCGCCCCTGCACAGGAACGCTCATCTGCCAGGAGGTGACAGTCACCTTACCCGCGGTCAGTCACCTGCCCGGCGATCCCCAGCCGCGGCGCATCGGCGCGCAACCCATCGATGACGTGCCCGATGACCTCATCGAGCGGCATGCCGAGCGCCGCGGCGTTGTGGGTAATCTCATCGCGGCTCACGGCGCGCGCAAATGCTTTGTCCTTCATCTTCTTGCGCACTGCCGTCACATCAACCTCAAACACACTCTTCGTCGGGCGCACGAGCGCCACCGCCACCACAAAACTCGACAGCTCATCGACCGCTGCGAGGGTCTTTTCCAGCACGGTCTCGCGCGGCACGCCGCTGTAGTTCGCGTGCGACAGAATAGCGCGGCACACCTCCGGCAACCAGCCGTTCAGTCGCAGGTAGGTCACCCCGACGAACGGGTGCATCTGCAACGGCGGCTCCGTGACCTGCCCGGACAGAATGGCTTCAGAGGCCGCAGTTGTGCTGTCGCCTGGCGGCGGCATCTGTGGATAGCGCTCAAAGTCCATATCGTGCAGCAGACCAATCGCCCGCCACAGGTCGGGATCGGCGCCGTTCAACTGCGCAAAGTGGTGCATCGACGCCGCGACGGCATAGCAGTGCTTGCGCAGTTGTTCGCCCTGCACCCACTCGTGCAGGATCGCAAACGCGCGATCAGTGTACGTCACGTCTCCCTCCGTTCGGATGTATCTGCAGTATCCAGCGTGTGCAATAGCCGCTCGACCGCCTGGCGTAGGGCCGGAACATCGTGTTCGACCGCATTCCAGATTTCATTGAGATCAACGCCCGAGTATTGATGGACCAGAATATTGCGCATGGCGACGATCTGCGCCCACGACGCATATGGATAGGCTTCATGAAAATCCCGTCCGAGTTGCGCTGTTGCTTCGCCGATGATCTGCAGGTGATGCACCATCCAGACCTGGATCAACTCATCCTGATCGAACGCGGCGCGCCCGTGAGCGCGATACTTTTCAATCTGCTCGATCGCAGTAAGTATATCCTGCAAATGCGTACGGGCGTCTCTCATAAAGGCACTGCCTCTGCAAGCACACGGTTACGTAAGCGTGGTTTCAATCCGCGCTCGTTTACCACATCGACCGGGCGCCCCAGCAAGTCCTGCAGATCCAGTAACAATGCCGCGTGATCCAGTAAACTGCGACCTGGATCGAATTCCACCAGAAAGTCAACATCACTCTGTTCATCGGCATCGCCACGCGCCACAGAGCCGAACACGCGCACGTTACGCGCCCCGTGCTTCGCCGCCAGCGCCAGGATGTCAGCGCGTTTCTCTCGCACCAGTTCCGCCAGCGTCAGCGCCATACCGCCCCTCCACATCGTGAGACACGCTTATGCGCCCACTTCCTACTCCCTACCCCCTACTCTCCGCTCCCGCACACGCCACGCATGGTAGAGCACGATACTCCCGGCGACCGCCACATTCAGCGAGGCGATCTGCCCGCGCATTGGCAACCGCACGAGAAAGTCGCAGCGTTCGCGCGTCAGGCGCGCAAGCCCCGGTCCCTCCGCACCGAGCACCAGCGCCAGTGGAAGATCGAGATCGACCTCATCGAACACTTTTGCGCGCTCATCATCTTCAACCCCCACCACCCATACACCGGCATGCTGCACCCGTTCGATCGTCGCTGCCAGATTGGTGACGACCACGATCCGCAGATGCTCGACGGCGCCTGCCGATGCATTCACCACAGCCGGTGTGACCTCCGCCGCGCGTCTGCCGGGGAGCACCACACCATGCACGCCGACGACTTCCGCCGTGCGCAGGAGCGTGCCGACGTTCTGCGGGTCCTGAATGTGGTCGAGCATCAGGAGGAGCGCCGGTTCGCCGCGTTCATCGGCGAGCGCCAGACATTCGTCGAGTTCGACGTAGGGATAGTCGCTGCACTCAAGCGCCACGCCCTGATGGTTGGCATCGAGCAGGCGCCGGTCGAGTTCCCGCCGGTCGATCCGCTCGACCGGCACACCGATCTCACCAGCGATGCGCACAATCTCCCCGAGCGTACCGGTCTCCTGCGCGCCAGCCGAAACAAACATGCGCTGGAAGGTGCGTCGTCGCGCGCGCAGCGCCTCGCGCACTGCATTGCGACCGTACAGTAAATCAGCCATAAGAGGCCATCTCAACGTTACAGGCCGAGTGCATTCTTGATGCGTCCGAAGAAACCCTCATCGCGCTGAGCGCCAATCGGCTCATTATCGAGCGAGCGTGCGAGTTCTTCAAACAAGCGGCGTTGATGGTCATTCAGGTTTGTGGGCACAACGACACGCACGACCACAATCTGATCGCCGCGCCCGCTGCTGCGCAGGAACGGCACACCCTTGCCACGAAGACGGAAGACGGCGCCGCTCTGAACGCCGGGCGGGATAGTCAGACGCTCTTTCCCGTCGATCGTCGGCACATCAACCTCGACGCCAAGCGCAGCCTGCGCCACATTAAGCGGCAATTCGAGAATGATGTCGTTGCCTTCGCGGACGAAGTATGGATGCGGCTGAACATCGATCACAACGTACAGATTGCCATATGGTCCGCCGCGTGGACCGGCGTCGCCCTCGCCGCTGATCCGAATCTGTGAGGAATTATCGACGCCGGGCGGGATGCGCACCGTTATCTTACGGGTCTGACGGACGCGCCCTTCGCCACGACATTCGCGGCACGGAATAGCGATGACGGTTCCTTCGCCGCGACACATATCGCAGGTCGTGACTGTCACCATATTGAACAGCGGTGCGCGTTGCCGGATCTCGCCGAGACCGCCGCACTTCGGGCAGCGCACCGGTTCGGTGCCCGGCTCGGCGCCGCTGCCGTGACACGTCTGGCAGGTTTCCATCCGGCGATACTCAATCGTTTTTTCGACGCCGAAGATCGCCTCTTCGAACGAGATTGACAACGTGTAGCGCAGATCGGCGCCGCGCTGCGGACCACGCTGCGTCCCGCGCATCGTTCCGCCGAAGAACGTCTCAAAGATCGAACTGAACGGATCGGCGCCCGCGAACGGATCAAAGCCTGGCGCAGCCGTGGGACCGGCATGACCAAAGCGGTCGTACATGCTGCGCTTGTCCGGGTCGGACAGCACCTCATACGCCTCGTTGATCTCTTTGAATTTCGCCTCTGCGTCCGCTGCTTTGTTGACGTCGGGGTGATACTGACGCGCCAGGCGACGAAACGCCTTTTTGATCTCGTCCTGTGAGGCGTTGCGCTGAACGCCCAGCACTTCGTAATAGTCGCGTTTGACTGCCATATATCGCCTCAGCAACGCTCATCGCGTGTCGTTGTCGCTCTCCGCATAGTCGCCGTCGGCGCCGCGCATGTCGATTGTGCGCATCACCTGCTGCACCGCAACCGTCAGTTCCGCCGTCCGATTCCGAATCTCATTCGTATCGTCGCCTTCAATCGCCAGTCGCACCGCTGTGATTCGGTCGCGCACATGCGTTTGCAGCGTTTCGTCAACAGCATTCCCCGTGTCGTGCAACAGGCGTTCAGCGTTATAGATCGCACTATCTGCCGCATTCCGCGCCGCTATCAACTCACGCCGCCGGCGATCCTCTTCGGCGTACTGCTCCGCCTCCGCGATCATGCGCTGGATTTCATCTTCAGACAGACCCGATGATGCCGTGATCGTAATGTGTTGCGCCGCGCCGGTGCGCTTATCCGTTGCCGAGACGTTCAAAATGCCGTTCGCATCGATATCGAATGTCACTTCGATCTGAGGTACGCCGCGCGGCGCCGGCGGGATGCCATCGAGGACGAACCGACCGAGCGACTTGTTGGCGCGCGCTTCGGCGCGCTCACCCTGCAACACATGGATCTCGACGCTGCTCTGGTTATCCGAAGCAGTGGAGAAAACCTGGCCCTTCCGGGTTGGAATCGTCGTATTGCGCTCAATGAGCGGCGTCATCACCCCGCCGAGCGTTTCGATCCCCAGCGTCAGCGGTGTTACATCGAGCAGCAGCACATTCCCCACCTCCCCTGCGAGCACGCCAGCCTGGATCGCCGCGCCAATCGCCACAACCTCATCCGGGTTCAACCCCCGATGCGGTTCGCGGTTGAAGAACCGTCGCACCATCTCCTGCACCGCCGGCATGCGCGTCTGCCCGCCAACCAGGATCACGGCGTCGATGTCATTCGGGCGCACGCCGGCATCGACGAGCGCCTGGCGCATCGGACCGACCGTGCGCTCAATCAGATCGGCGGTCAGTTGCTCAAGTTTGGCGCGAGTCAGCATCATATTCAGATGGAGTGGACCGCTGGAGTCGGCGGTGATGAACGGCAGACTGATTTCGGTTTGCACAACGGTTGAAAGTTCCTGTTTGGCTTTTTCAGCCGCCTCCTTCATCCGCTGCAGGGCCGCCCGATCAGTGCGCAGGTCGATGCCGTGCTCCTTCTGGAACGCGGCTGCCATCCATTCGATGATGCGCTGGTCGAAATCATCGCCGCCGAGGTGGGTATCGCCATTGGTGGCTTTCACCTCGAAGACTCCATCGCCAAGTTCCAGGATCGAAATATCGAACGTGCCGCCGCCGAGGTCGTAGACGGCGATCAGATGGTTGTGCGTGTTCTGGTCGAGACCATACGCCAGCGCCGAAGCCGTCGGCTCGTTGATGATGCGCACCACCTCCAACCCGGCGATTCGACCGGCGTCGCGCGTCGCCTGACGCTGACTGTCGTTGAAATAGGCGGGAACCGTAATAACCGCTCGTGTCACCGGTTCACCCAGGTACGCCTCGGCGTCGGCTTTGAGTTTTTGCAGCACGAACGCCGAAATCTCCTGGGGACTGTAATCGCGCCCGCCCATCTGCACCCAGGCGTCGCCATTCGGCGCTTCGACCAGGCGATACGGCGCCAGCGCCCGACTCTTCTGCACTGCCGGGTCGGACAGTTTGCGCCCGATGAAGCGCTTGACCGAGAAGATGGTGTTCTCCGGGTTCACCGTCGCCTGCCGCCTGGCAGTCTGCCCGACGAGCCGTTCCCCGGTCTTATTGACCGCAACAACCGAGGGGGTCAGGCGGCTCCCTTCGGCGTTAGCAATCACCACCGGTTCGCCGCCTTCCATCACCGCGACGACGGAGTTGGTCGTTCCAAGGTCGATACCGATGATTTTACTCATTCGTTGTCTCAGAAGTTGATGGTTGCTTTCGCCCCTGGCTAACCTTCACCATCGCCGGTCGCAGCACGCGGTCGCGCAGCATGTAGCCGCGCTGGAGTTCGGCGATCACTTTCCCATCCTCACCATCTTCTGACGGCTCGTAGATAATCGCTTCGTGGCGATTCGGATCGAACGCCTCTCCGACGGTTTGCATCTGGCTGACCCCCTCACTTTCGAGGATCGTCTGCAACTTCTGCGGGATCAGTTTGAACCCGCCATACCATGGCGTCTCGGCGACTTCAGGCGTCACACTGGCCATAGCGCGCTCGAGATCGTCCATCACCGGCAGCAACTTGAGCAGAAGCGCAGCGCTGGCGTTGCGGATCAGATCGGCGCGCTCCTGTTCAGTGCGGCGCTTGAAGTTCTTATAATCCGCCACCGCGCGCAGCCAGTTGTCCCGCAGTTCGGCCTTCTCGCGCTCCAGTTCAGCAATCCGCGCCTGGAGATCCTCGACGCTGGGAGGCGCCGCGCCTTCTGCGACCGGCGCCTCGGCCTCGGTCGCAACAACCTCCTGCCCGTCGGGGGGCGTTTCCGGCTGCTCAGGATGTGGCACTGGTTGCAATTCTTCAGACATGGGCATCACCCTCCCTCATAGGGATGTTTCTTCTTACGGCTCCGCTTCCCACCGGCTTGCGCCTTCGATGCCGTACAATTCCGCCAGCAGGTCGCTCATCACAGCAGAGATATAGCGCACTGCCGAGATGGCGCGTGGATATGCCATGCGTGTCGGGCCGATCACGCCGAGCACGCCGACAATCTCGCCGCCGCCGTACCGTGAGAGCACGACGCTATATTCGCGCATTTCATCGTAACTATGCTCGCCGCCGATCACCACCTGCACGCCGCTGCTGGAGAGCGCACGCGGAATGAGCGTCCCCAGCGCGCGTCGGCTTTGCAAAATCTCGACCATCCGGCGCACCCGTTCGACCTGCGAGAACTCCGGCTGGTTCAAAATCTCGATCAGCCCATCACTGTGAATATCACTGTTGAGCTGCTCATTGAACTGATGCATCGCCTTCACGACCAGGTCGAGCACCTGGCAGACCAGGGCATCACCGCCCGGAGATTCCTGGGCGCGTTCGTGCTTAAGGAACTCTTCGACCCGCTCGACCGGCGCATCGGCGCAGCGTTCGTTGATACGCGCTGCGCAGCGGCTCAATTCCTCCTGCGACAGCGCCACATCGAGCGTGAGCGTCTGTTGGCGAATGGTGCCATCGTGCAGCACCAGCACCATGAGTGCAGTCGTATCGTGGATCGAGATCAATTCCAGATGTTTCAGGCGCGCCTGCTGCGCACGCGGCGGCGTGACCACCGAGGCATTCTGCGCGGTGCGCGCCAGCACCGCGCCCGCCAGTTGAATCCACTGGTCGAGCTCGCTGCGCACCTGATAGAACTGATGCCGGATGGTGCGCTGCTCGGTCGCCGAGAGCGGCGTGCGATCCATCAGGTTCTCCACAAAATAGCGATACCCGGCATCGGTCGGCACACGTCCGGCCGATGTGTGCAGGTGTGTCAGATAGCCAAGCTCCTCCAGCGCCGCCAATTCATTTCGCACGGTCGCAGGCGATACAGCGAGTTTGTATTTGCGCACCAGCAGCTCAGAGGCGACCGGCTGCGAACTCTCGATAAACTCCTGGATCGCCAGTTTCAGGATCAGTTGGCGGCGATCAGTCAGATCGGTCGTCATAGACTGTTCCTCTGGCCTGGTCTCTGCGTCTCTCTTCCCGCCTCGCGTTTCTTCCAGAACCTGCCCGACCTGTCTTTAGCACTCTCGTCCGGTGAGTGCTAGCATTCCAGGCTAAATGATTGGCGTGCCTTCGCACGCCATGACGCTTAGTATTGTATCATACTTCTCACGTGCTCTGCAACGCTGGATCAGAAGGAGAATTCCCCGATGGAGTCGCTCATTGTCATTCTTATCGCTGCCATTGCCGTATATATCGTCTTCAAAATCCTGACCGGAATCATCCGGTTCGTCATCTCCCTGGTAATCATCGGGGGGGTGATTTTTCTCCTGTTGCAATTTCTTTCCTGAACGCAACCAGGGCGTCGAGACGCCGAAAATGCGCTGCGCATCCAAAAAACGCGCTACTTGAGAGCAGGGGGCATTGGGGCGCAGATCTGCGCCCGGCGACTGAAGCCGCAGGCTACGGGGGCGAAGTCTGCCTGCGCAGGCTCCACCCGATAGCCCGCAACGCCGCGCGCCCCGGCAATCGTGGTCGCATCACCGCGCATTAGTATCAAAAACACCAGCGAGTTCTTCGTTCGACATGATGCGACGGGCGCAGGTGCTCTGCGCCTCCCACACTGCGTGCGCTCATCGGCGCGGACCGCCATCAAGGGGCAAATGCTTGCAGATGCCGGCTTTGATCGTCTGCCCCGGCACGGTGCGCCCCAGCATGCCTTCGAGCATGCGCGCAACATCGAGCAGCGCCGGAAGATGAACGCCGGTCGATATGCCCATTTCGTGGAGCATATGCACGAGGTCTTCAGTGCAGATATTGCCGGGAGCGCCGGGCGCGAAGGGGCACCCGCCGATTCCGCCGACGCTGGCATCGAAACAATCAACGCCAAGTTGGAGCGCCATCAGCACATTGGCCAACCCCGCGCCACGCGCGCTGTGAAGGTGCAACCGCGGACGCGCCTGCGGAAAGCGCGCATAGAACGCCTGAATCAAGGCGCGCACCAGACCCGGATGCCCCATGCCGGTCGTGTCGCCAAATGTCACCTGCTCAGCGCCCAGATCAAACAGCCGCGTTGTCAGGTCCATCACGCGATCAAGCGGCACATCCCCCTCGAACGGGCAACCGAAAGCCACCGACACCACTGCCTCGAACCGCACCCCGGCCTCACGGGCGACTGCTGCAATATCGGCTGCATGTGTCAGTGACTGCTCGATCGACATGTTGACGTTGCTGCGGTTATGACTTTCACTGGCGCTGAGAAACACCTGAACGGCATCGACACGCGCGGCGACGGCGCGCCGCGCGCCGATCACATTCGGCACAATGGCGCTGTAGACAACGCCGGGACGACGGGAGAGCGCGGCAAAGACTTCCGCAGTGTCTGCCATTTGCGGCACATTAGCAGGGCGCACAAAAGCGCCAACCTCGATAAGAGTCAGACCGGCATCGGCAAGGCGGTCGATCAACTGCACTTTCTGCGCAGTGCTGAGGATCACGTCTTCGTTCTGTAAACCGTCGCGCGGGCCAACTTCGCGAATGGACACTGCACCAGGCAACCGGGGATCAGCAATCATCGTCACCTCCTTGTGATCGGGCGGTATCACTGCCCGCCTCTTCCCCGTACAGCACGCCGATCAGGGTACGGGCGCATTTTCGGTTTGCAGCATGTACCCCATGCTCCGAATACTGATCAGCGCGATGCCTGGCGTTTTGGTTGCATCGAGTTTCTGGCGCAGCCGCGCGATATGCGGGCGCAGCAGCGAGCGCGCCTCGTCTTCCGGTTGCGCCCGGACATACACCGCCTCGGAGAGGGTCGTATAACTGAGCGCTGTATCGGGATTCTGCGCCAGCACCGTCAGCAGTGCAAACTCTGTGCGCGTCAGCGTCAGCACATGCTCGCCAAGATAGGCGGCATGGCGCCGCAAATCGAGCACCAGCGGTCCGACGGTCAGATGGTCGCTCGACACAGATGGCGACGGAGTGATAGTTCCGCTGCTTTCGATCATGCCGAGCGCGCGAGCGCTTTCACTGATGCGTTGCAGCAACTCCGTGCGCTGAAGATTGATCCGGCGGTTGTTCAAGGCGCGTTCGACACGCTCACGGATTTCCGTCACCTGAGCAGGCTTGAGCAGATAATCGAATGCCCCATAGCGCAGGGCGGCAATGGCGCTATTGATCGAACCGTGAGCAGTAAGGAGAATAACCTCAGTTACCGGCCACCGTTCCTTAACTTCGCGCAAGATATTGATGCCATCGACATCGCCCAATTGCAGATCGAGCAGCAACAGATCGAACTCCTCATTCTCGATGTGCATTCGAGCATCGGCGCCGCTGGTAGCCGTTTCGACCCGGTATCCATGCGCGCGCAGCGCTGTTTCGAGCATGAGCCGCACCGCGCGTTCATCGTCAACGACCAGGATTTTCGCCGGTTGTCTCATGACGGATCTCCTCGTGCCTGATCGGTAACACGATCTCGAAGGTGGTGCCTTCGCCTGGAATGCTTTGGACGCTGATGCGGCCCAGGTGCCGCTCAATAATCGCCTTGCTGGTATACAACCCTAACCCCATGCCACGCTCTTTTGTGGTATGCAATCCATCAAAGATTCGCGTCAATTGATCGGGCGGGATGCCGATGCCGGTATCGGTGATTGCAATCGCCACAGTCTCATGCCCTTCCACAAGATGGTGGCGATACGTTTGCACCTGTAACGTGCCGCCGTTCGGCATCGCCTCAGCCGCATTCAGCACCAGATTGAGCAGCACCTGTTTCAGTTGATCGGCGACTCCCTGGACAGGAGGGAGAGCGGGGTCCAGTTCGCGCAGCACACGGATGCGCGAACGTTCGAGTTGTTTGCCGGTGAGCAGCAGCACGTTTTCGATCAACTCATTGACACCAACGCTGGTGAAGACATCGGCGCGTGGGCGACAGAGATCGCGCAACCGCTCCAGCACCCGCACAATCCGCTCGATTTCCTCCTCCGCGAGTTGGAGAAAATGTTGATTGGGCGTCTCCGGGGGACATTGTTCCAGGAAGAGCGCCAGAAATCCCTGGATTGCCTGAAGCGGATTACCGACTTCATGAGCGATGCTGGCTGCCAGGTGCCCGATAGCCGCAAGTTTCTCGGCGCGCACGAGTTGCGTTTGCAGCGCCACGCGCTCGGTAATATCCTCCCACACCTCGACGGCTTGATATGCCGCGCCGGACACATCGAACAGCGGAATGCCGGCGATTTCGATCAGCGCCTCGCCACCGCCGGGACGTTGCAGGGTTCGTCGCAATCGTTGCGGCTGGCGGGTGGCAAAGGTGTGCGCCGCTGCCGACTCGTTCCACTCCCCCAGAACATCGCCGTAGAACCCTCCCACCAGCATTGCCGGTTCGAGACCGAAGCGTCCTGCAAGTGCGCGATTGGCTGCCAGCACATACCCTGTGGGATCGATCAACACCAGACCCATCGGCACACTGTCGATCACTCCACGAATGAGGTTACGGCTCAACTGAATCTCACGCAGGCGGGTGCGTTCGGCAATCTGCTCTGCCTGATCATGCAGCGCAGCAAGCTGCCAGACCGACTCCAGCGACAGACCGGCCAGGTGCGCCGCTGCGACGATAGCATCCGATACCGGCGGCGGTTCAGTGTCAAAGAGGAGGATAGCCGCCCCAATGTCTCGACCGCTCGCCGGGAGCGCCAGCAACAGCGCGTGCAGTGACCGTTCTGTGACGGTCATTGCACGTTTATGACCCATCCGACGCACCATGCGAGCGCCATCGATCTCATTCCAGTCGGGAGGATCGCCCTGCACACCGACGGCGCCAATAAAGCGGGGCGGCGCCACCGGACGTTCGCGCATCGTTAGATAGCACGCTTTTGCGCCCGCCATAGCGCAAAGATGAAGCGCGATTTCCTGAATATGCGCCTTCAGACCAGCCTGAATGTCCGATTGTACGGAAGCGCTCATACAACTTCTGCTGTGCAGCGCACCCCGGTTGGGAAACGCCGGATTGAGCCGGACGAACACAGCCGTGCACCGGATGCGACTGTGCCATATATCACAGTATTCTTACATTGAGGAGAGGGGTTGTCAAGCGCGAATCTGCGCAGCACCGTCGTTACGTTGGCTTTTTGCGCGTTCACGATGGTAGGTGCGCCATGCCGTCCAGACCAGCAGCGGTAGCACGACAGGCCACCAGAATCTCACCTCGCGCAGATTGTACCAGAAGAGGCGTACCAAAAGAAACGGCAACCCGCCAACGCTCAGGGCGCGTTCGAGGGTAGAGGGGAGCGGAGGTGGCGGAGGGGTCAGACGCTTGATGCGCTCGGTGCGTCCACGCAGCGACTGCTCGGCGGCGCCTGCCGAGCCGCGGAGCCGCCCAATGGCGCCACGCGGCGCGGAAGATTGACGCGAACGTTTTTCCGCCATCGTCGCCACCCCATGGTTTCCTGCTATGAAACGTCGCTTCCTGAGCTTATGGGGTTACACCCCACAAAAACACCCCGTCCGATGCGGAGACAAGCGTCTGCCCGTCGGGAGAAAACGCTACACTCGTAACCTTATCAGTGTGCCCTCTCAGTACGCGCAGCAGCCGTCCATCTGTTACCTGCCATAGCAGAACCGCCTTGTCCTTCGACGCAAAAGCGAGCGTCTGCCCGTCGGGAGAAAACGCCACACTCGTAACCTCATCAGTGTGCCCTCTCAGTACGCGCAGCAGCCGTCCATCTGTTACCTGCCATAGCAGAACTGCCTTGTCCTTCGACGCAGAAGCGAGCGTCTGCCCGTCAGGAGAGAATGCCACGCTGGTCACCCAATCAAGGTGTCCATTTAGTTTTAGTTCGTGGAGCAACGCCCCATCGGTCACCCGCCACAGTCGCACCGTCTTATCCTCCGACCCGGATGCCAGCGTCTGCCCATCGGGAGAGAACGTTACACTGCTGATCTCACCGAAATGCCCTATCAACGTGCGCAGGAGCGGACCGTTGGGCACCTGCCGCAGCCGGATAGTCCAGTCATCTGTCGATCCTCCTGAAGCGAGCATCTGGCTGTCAGGAGAGAATGCCAGGCTCGCAACTCCATCTACATGCCCTTCCCCCCGTTCTTGCAACAAGATCCCGTCAACCAGCCGCCACAATCGCATGTTGCCACTGAAACTCGTTAGCGAGGCAATCATCTGCCCATCGGGTGAAATCGCCATATGTATAATGTCATAGTCATATATTGCAACTCCAGAGACGATCGCAAATCCAGAGCCGTTGACGTCCTCTGCCAGCCACAAAAACCCGTGAAATGTTCCATAGCCTAGCGTCTGCCCGTCGGGAGAGAACGCCACGCTGGTCACCCGATCATCGTAGAACAGTTCTTGAATGCGAATCGGTGCGCCGTCGGTTGTTCGCCACAAGCGCACAGTCTGGTCGTGTAACCCGGACGCGAGCGTCTGCCCGTCGGGAGAGAACGCTACACTCGTGACCACATCAGTGTGCCCCGTCAGTTCGCGGATCAGCACACCGTCGGCTGTTCGCCACAAGCGCACGGTCTGGTCGTGTGACCCGAACGCGAGCATCTCCCCGTCGGGAGAGAACGCTACACTCGTGACCACATCAGTGCGCCCGTCAGTTCGTAGAGGAGCGCCCCATCGGTCACCCGCCACAGCCGCACTGTGCCATCAGGCGCCCCGCTCGCCAGCATCCATCCGTTGGGTGCAAACGCCATACTCGCCACTCCATCATCGTGCCCGGCCAGTTCGCGGATCAGCGTGAAGTCGGCCACCCGCAGCAACCGCACTTTTCCATCACCCATTCCTACCGCCAGCGTCTGACCATCCGGCGCGAACGACAGGCAGGAAACGGCGCTGCTGGTTGAGAGACGGCGCAATATTCCACTATAGGAGGAATAGAGTGAGATGCCGATAGGGGAAGCGACCGCCAGTGTTTGACTGTCTGACCCAAACGCAAGAGCGACAATCGGGCTCTTGCCAAAGTGAGCGAGCAACCTCACGCTGGCAGCATTTGCGGGAGTAATGATCGCGCGTGATGGCGGCAGGATGGGCGCACCCACAGGCGGCGTCAGGATAGGCGTCGCAACATCCACCGCTTTCATAGCGGAAAACAATTGACCCGTCGGGTATATAAAGAGAGTGACGAAACCGAACGCCAGGCAACCGAACGCTAGAATGACCGGCAATCCCGCCAGCGCCATCAGTATGCGCGATCGGCGCCCGCCGCCCCGCGATGGTTGGTTGCCACGTTGCGCTGTGTGGGGAATATGCCCTTCACGGTCAGGATCGGTCACAAGACGACCCTTTCACCAGTTTCGTAACGAAAGCAACGATTCGCGCACGGGTGGTTTTAGAACGGGCAAACTCTTTCGTCTGCTTATCGAAAGTATAGATCGAAACTGCTCCTGTGTCCATTCGCTACGCCATTGCGCCCGACGCGATCATCGTGCTGTCCGGCAAGATCGCGCAGGACCGTTTGCAGGTCCGCTGCCGTGCGCAACGCCGACAGGTTCAGCCCCAGGCCGACGATCGTTTGCGCCACCTCCGGTCGAATGCCGATCAACACCATCCCGGCGCCGAGCAGCCGACACATGCTGGCGATTGCGATCAGCCCCTGCGCCACCTGACTATCAACCACCGGCACGCCGGTAATATCGACGAGCAGGTAACGCACGCGTGAACGTTGCAGTGCGTGCAATGCGCGATCCTGAATGTCCGCCAGGCGCTCGGTGTCGATGGCGCCGATCAGCGGCATCACCAGCGCATCATCGGTGACCGGCAGCACCGGAACGCTCAATTCACGGATCACCCGGCGCTGCTGCGCGATCTCCTCCAGCAGCCGCGCCTGTTCACGCGCTTTCGTTTCCACTTCAGCCAGCGCCGCCTGGAGATCGGCGGTGCGCTGCGCGACCCGTTGCTCCAGCGTTTCCAGGTGCGCCTCGAGTTGCGCCGTCATTGTGCTGAAGGCGCGCGCCAACACCTGAATTTCGCGCGGACCGCCCACAGCAACCCGCACATCACGCTCACCTGCTGCGATGCACTCCGCCACACGGGTGAGATCAACCAGCGGCGCCATTAACCAGCGCGCCAGAAAGACGCCAATACCACCGGACGCGATGATCGCACCCACGAGCACCAGCCCGGAAACGCCGAGAGCGGCAATCACAGGAGCATAGGCGATGGCGCGCGGCGTTTCGATCACCACTGCCCAGGCTGGATCGCTGAGCGCTTCGTAACTGCCGACCACCTCAACGCCGGAGAGACCGGTGTAGTGCATCGTCTGGACCGATGTGGAACGCTCGCGGGTAAACTGCTGGACAATCGCAACGTGTGCGGCGTTCTCGCCGCGCAACACGCGCGTCACATCGGAACAGGCCAACAGGTTCCCCTGGCGATCAACGATATACGCCAGGCTTGCCGCATCCGTCGTCTGCCGCTTCATCGTTTCCCACAGCAGGCGGGCATTGATGGTCGCAATCAGTGCGCCATGATAGTTCTCGAACGCATCGACCAGCGGCAGCGCCAGCACAATGCCGGGCTCGCCGGTGGCTGCGTCGATGCGCAACGAACTCACATAACGATTGCGCAGCATCGTTTGCTGCATGATATCGTCGATAAGCGCCGGATCGAGGAAATTGACCGTCTTCGAACGATTCTGGCTGGCTGTTGCGACAACGAACCGCTCGTCGTCAAGAATGACCAGTTGCTCGAGCAGCGGATCGAGGACCAGCAGTCGCTCCAGCGTCTCGGTACGCTGCTCCGCCGACGCATTCGCCAGGCTTGCCACTTTGCTGGCGGTCATCAGCGTATTCCAGCGCATCTCAAGAAATGTGCGCACTTCAATGGCGGCGCCGTGCGCGTGTGATTGCTGCTCTTGAGCCAGAGCACGCGCATGCACCTGCCAGTTCGATGCCATTTGCAGGGAATTGCTCACCAGCAATGCAACGACGCTCAGACTGATCAGCGCCAGGGCAAGCGTGAACGAGAGACTGCGGGCTGAGATGGGAGTGGATAGTGTGATGTTCATACACAACTCAGTGCAATACAACGATGTATCGTTCAGATGCGCAGCACGGCGTCTTCGTCGCTGTTTGCCAGAATCACGCCTCTTGTAGAAGAGAGCGATCATCCGGTGTTGCACCATCATTGCCTGTGTTGACCGTCTTGCGGCTGACGTTGACTTCGACAGGCTCAGTCAACGTCAGCCCCACCTTGGTTGTCCAGGTTTTGGGTGATCGCTCCACTAGTGTACCACTCTCACCGGATGGCCAGTGTGTCAGTTTTTGATCGGTATGCAAACAAAACGGCAATGGTTAACGCGGGCTTAACACAACGACTCTTTGTCCTTAACCTCATCCGGGTATACTCTATGGCGTTCCGGTTTGGAAACGTGAAGGCTTATTGTGCCAATCAAGCATGGCGGTAAGCCTGCGTTTCCGGAGGCATTTTGTAGATTGTCAAGAAGGAGAGGATCAGACGTATGCAGGGTACAAAGACACGTTTCTTCACCATGGCGCTGATGCTGACGCTGATCGTACCGCTCATCGCAGCCTGTGGCGGCGGACAGACGACTCAACCGACTGCCGCGCCCGCAGCGCCGACCACTGCGCCAGAAGCGCCGACCGCCGCGCCCGCAGCGCCGACCACTGCGCCAGAAGCCGAGATCGATTATGATGGTCTGCCCGAAGTCGACCCGGGCGTCGTGACCGGCAACATCGTGACGGCCGGCTCGTCCACCGTCTTCCCGTTGACGCAGCGTATGGCTGAGCGCTTCAAGGACGAAGGGTACGCCGGCAGCATCACGATCGACTCCGTCGGCACCGGCGCAGGCTTTGAGCGCTTCTGCAAGGCGGGCGAGACCGACATCTCCAACGCCAGCCGCCCCATCAAGCCGGCAGAGATCGGCAATTGTCGCGCCATCGGACGCGAACCGATCGAGTTCCGCGTCGGCACCGACGCGCTCGCCGTGGTGGTCAATCCCGCCAACACCTTCGTCGAGAGTCTCACCAAGGCGCAACTGGCGGACATCTTCTCCGGCAAAGCCAAGACCTGGAAAGATGTGGACCCGGCCTGGCCCGCCAACCCGATCAAACTCTTCAGCCCCGGTTCGGACTCCGGCACCTTCGACTTCTTCGTCGAAGTCGTGATGGACCCGGCGTTCGAGAAGAAGGGCAAGGAGGCGATCCTGAACGCGCCCGGCATCCAGTTGAGCGAGAACGACAACGTGCTGGTGCAGGGCGTGGAGGGCGACCCGAATGCGATTGGCTACTTCGGCTACGCCTACTTCGTTGCCGAGAAGGATCGCCTGAAGGCGGTGAAGGTCGAAGGGGTCGAACCGAATGACCAGACGGCGGAGAGCGGGACGTACCCGCTGGCGCGCCCGCTGTTCATCTACTCCGACGCCAAGATTATGAAGGAAAAGCCGCAGGTCGCCGCGTTCATCAACTTCTACCTGACCTATGTCAATGAGGAAGTGCTCGGCGTCGGCTACTTCCCGGCGTCAACGCAGGCGATCAATGTCGCCAAGCTGAACTGGCTAGGGGCGATGAAACCATAGTGTCAACAATTGGGGGCAGGGGCAATGCTCCTGCCCCAATCCGCGTATGAATTCACGACGGGCATACATACCAGAAGATATTGCACTGCTTTCACAGTCCATGCCTTCGTTTTGATGCGGTATGATCTCGCATTTTAGTCATTTGCCGTGGCAGTGGTTAAGCATGCTATACTGGCTATTGATCACGCAAACGATCTTTTCCAGAAATCGCAATTGAGGAGATGTGAACCTGTGGAACAGGAAGCGCGCGTGAATGTTGAACGCCCGGTTACAACCTCGGCTGAAACAATCAGCCTGCGTGGCAAACCAAGGTTTGGCGAAAATATCATCGAAACGATTGTATTCATTTGTGGCGCTATATCGATTTTCACCACCACTACCATCGTTATTGTGCTCTTCCAAGAAGCATGGATGTTCTTTGGCTCACCCGAGGTGGACCTTACAGAATTCTTCGGCACCACCACATGGCAGCCGGAGACCGGGCGCTTTGGCATCTGGCCCCTGATGACGTCGACGCTGATTACCAGTTTCGTTGCGCTGCTGGTGGCAGTTCCGTTGGGGTTGGGCGCTGCGATCTATCTGAGTGAATACGCCTCGCCAACTGCGCGCGGTTACCTCAAGCCGATCCTCGAAGTGCTGGCAGGTGTGCCGACCGTCGTCTACGGCTACTTCGCGCTGACTTTCGTGACGCCGGTTATTCTCCAGGGATTGCTCGGCAAAGAAAACGTTGAGATTTACAACATGCTGTCGGCAGGCATAACAATGGGTGTCATGATTCTGCCGCTGGTCGCCTCGATGAGCGAAGACTCCTTGAGCGCCGTGCCCCGGTCGCTCCGTGAAGGCTCGTATGGTCTCGGTGCAACGCGGCTCGAAACATCGGTGCGCGTGGTGGTTCCGGCGGCGTTGTCCGGCATCCTGGCAGCGGTGATCGTGGCAATGTCGCGCGCCGTCGGCGAAACGATGATCGTGGCGCTGGCAGCCGGCGCCGGACCCCGTTTCACCTTCAATCCGTTGCAGGCGGCAGAAACGATGACCGGCCATATTGCCCGCATTAGCGGCGGCGATATCAGCTACGCCAGCATTCAGTACACCAGTATTTTCGCCATCGCGCTGGTTCTCTTCTTTATGACGCTGCTGCTCAATCTGTTGAGCGGCTGGGTCGTGCGACGTTTTCGGGAGGTTTACGAATGAGCACGACAATCGATCCGCGCGAGCGTTCGACCGGCTATCTGCCAGAAGGCGCCGATATCAATCGCAATATTGCAGCACGCCGTCTGCGCGGCAAAGTCTGGCAGACGATCTTCCTTTCATCGCTGCTCATCGGTCTGCTGGCGCTCGCCACATTGCTCTATACCATCGTTGACGACACGTTCGGATACATTGCAGTGCAAACCAGGATTGATCCGGAAGAACTGTCGGATCGTCCGCTCGAGGAGTTGTCGAAAGAAGAACTGATCGAAATCCTGCGCGCTAATGTTTCCGCAGGTCTTTTTCGCCGATTCGACCGCGATAAGCCGTTTAGCGAACGGTCGAAGGAAAGCGTCATTCAATTGATTGAGGAGCGCGTGATTGGTCGTGAGGTGGTCGCTGCCTACAAATTGACTGAGTCGTTGCTGGAACGTGAACGGATCGAGGCGACAGTGCGTGAACGTTTTCCCCGCGCCGAACTCGAGTTCCATTCGTGGATCAATCGTGAGTTTCTGACCCGACCAATGAGCAGCGTTCCCATTCTGGCAGGCGTCGGCAATGCGATCCTTGGGTCCCTGTGGGTTATTGCCATCACAATCGCGCTGGCTATTCCTATCGGTATTCTGGGCGGCGTGTACCTGGAAGAGTACGCCAGCGACACCTGGTACTATCGTTTGATTGAGACGAATATCAATAATCTGGCGGGCGTGCCTTCGATCATCTATGGCATCCTGGGTCTGGCTGTCTTCGTGCGCGCGCTCGAAGCCTTTACCAGCGGCGCTGCATTTGGCGTGACCGACTCGAATGGGCGCACGATTCTTTCCGCCGGCCTGACGATGGCGTTGCTGGTGTTGCCGCTCATGATCATCAATGCGCGTGAGGCGATTCGCGCCGTGCCACAGTCGCTCCGTCAGGCATCGTATGGCCTGGGCGCAACCAAATGGCAGACGGTCTGGCACCACGTGCTGCCGAATGCCTTGCCCGGCATCTTGACCGGCACCATTCTGAGCGTATCGCGCGCAATGGGTGAAACCGCGCCACTCATCGTGATCGGTGCATCGACCTTCGTGGTGTTTTTCCCCGATAGCGTGTTCGATAAGTTTACCGTCATTCCGATCCAGATTTATAACTGGACCTCGCAGCCCGGCGCACAGTTCCGCAGCATTGCCGCCGCCGCAATTATCGTATTGCTCGTCACGCTACTGCTGCTCAATGCTACTGCGATCTTACTGCGTAATCGTTTCAAGAGGAGTTACTGATGACGGTTACAACAAACCTCTCTTCAGTCAATCCGACGCAGTTCAACGGCAAGTATGCCGTTGAACTGGAGAATACACACATCTACTATGGCTCGTTCCGCGCGGTGAAGGATGTTAGTCTTCAGATAGAACGTCAGAAAATCACAGCGTTCATTGGACCGTCGGGATGCGGGAAGAGTACCGTTCTGCGCGCCATCAACCGTATGAACGACCTGATCCCCGGTTCGCGCCTCAATGGGCGAATCCTGTTTCACGGCAAGAACATCTATGATCCCGATGTGGATCCGGTAGAGGTGCGGCGACGGATTGGGATGGTGTTCCAGAAGCCGAACCCTTTCCCCAAGAGCATCTACGACAACATCCTGTTTGGTCCGCGCATTAATGGCTGGCGCGGCACTAAAGCGCAGGCGGACGAGTTGGTTGAACGATCATTGCGCGGCGCCGCGATCTGGGATGAGGTCAAGGATAAGCTGAATCAGCCTGGCACGGCGCTCTCTGGCGGCCAGCAGCAGCGCCTGTGCATTGCGCGCGCCCTGGCAGTGCAACCCGAAGTGATCCTTATGGACGAGCCGTGCTCGGCGCTCGACCCGATTTCGACCCTCAAGATTGAAGAGTTGATGCTCGAATTGCGGCGCAACTACACGATCATCATCGTGACTCACAACATGCAGCAGGCCAGCCGTGTGTCGGACTATACCGCCTTCTTCCTGATGGACTCCGACCGCGCCGGTCAGCTGGTCGAATATGGTCCGACTGAGCAAATCTTCACCTCACCACACGACAAACGCACCGAAGATTACATCAGCGGACGCTTCGGGTAAGCAATAGGCGCACTCCACAGTATGGCGCGCGATCACGAATATTTACGCCATACCCTCGATGCAATGGCGCATCGGGTGCAGCATGCATTGCATGATAGTCTCCAGGCGCTGCGGCGCTCCGACACTATTGGCGCCGATCAGATTATCCACGACGACCCCGACATCAATGCGCTGCAGCAGGATATCGAAGACCTCGTCGCGCGCTTCATCACTCAGTGGCAACCGGTCCTGCGCGACCTGCGGCGCGTTCTGGCGATATTCGCCGTCGCCGGCGAACTCGAGCGCATCGGCGACTATGCCAAACAGGTGGCGGCGCACGTGCATCGCGCCAGAAGTGAACAGCATCCCCTGATGATGACGGCGGATCTGCTGGAGTTAGGCGCAGCGACTGAGCGCATTCTTTCCGCGAGTCTTACCGCATTTCTCGCCGAGGATGCCGCAGCGGCGCGAGCGATCGCCACGCTCGATGACCAAATCGATGCGCGCCGGCATGAGATCATTGCCGCCATTCGTCAGGCAGTGCTGAATGATGCTTCCCTCTTCGATGCAGCCGTCGCCTCTATCGAAATCACCCGCGCCCTCGAACGGGTCGCCGACCGCGCGACGAATATCGCCGAGCGGGCGATTTACCTCGCCACGGCAACGCACGAGTTGCTGAACGAATAGCGGCGTCACCCGCGCCGTGGTCCAGCAGCGAACGTTCTCGCCCATCGCGCCTGAAACCAGACGACATCTGGGCTTGTGAAACTCGCCCCATCTCGAAGAGCCTGCATAGGAAAATCGTATACGACCATCCGCGCGCTGCGCTGCGGCGCCTTCTAATACTAACTTGCGGTCAGTCAGACCAGATATTCGCGCGTTCGTTGGGCAAGGCGCAACCGTCAACGCGCACCAGCAGTTCGTGTCGTGGACGCAGACTGCGCCCTGGCATCAGCAGCCCCGCCGGGGCTTTCATATGCTTAGCAAGGGCTTTAGCCCGTATCGCCCCGGCAGTAGGGGACAAATGACCGCGCATTGGTATTCGATCTTAGGGTCCCTATTCGGAAAAGCTCGTTGGGCAGGCGAAGGCAATGCCTTCGCCTGCCCGTCGCACTTCGGTCGGCGATTTTTCGAACATGTTCTTACTTCACTCGCCTTGCCGAGGATATCTGTGTCGGATCAACAGGCGTGAGCGGCGTCAACGACAACACCTGCACGGTGAAGCGGCGTCGCGCCGGTTGACATACGGGCAGGTTGCGTTCCTCCCAGAGATATTCCCAGAAATCGCGCGCCGTGGGATGGAAGCGCACCTCCGAGCGCGCCAGAATGGTGGCGGGGAACCCGTACTCGGCATCATACTCGATGCGGCGCAGGGTGAACACGCGGTGGCACGGGCAGTCGTGCGGCGACGGCGTACAGCGTGATGCCGGAATATTCTCGATATCACGGGCGAGCGCAAACAACTCATCCACGGTCATTGGTTCGACCCACAGCGTATCGCAGGTATTCTCAATCACGCGGCGCACCCATACGCCACGAACCTCGAGGCGCTGGACGCACACATTCCCCAGCGCCTCAATCCGCACCACAAGGTAATACGAGTCAAGCGCCTGCGCATTCCAACGCGCGCGCGCTTCCACCCACTGCGAGCCGCGCGGCCGATCGACCGACGCCAGCCCCATCAACTGGAGACTCAGTACGCACGCCAGTACGACGCACAGCGCCATGCTTATTCGGGTGAGACGGGCAAGAGAACGCATATGCCGCACTATCGCGCAATCTCACGCGCAATGACCAGGCGCTGGATTTCGCTGGTGCCTTCGTAAATCTCGGTAATTTTGGCGTCGCGGAAGTAGCGCTCAACCGGATACTCCTTCGAGTAGCCGTTGGAGCCGAACACCTGCACGGCTTTGGTCGCCGTCCACATGGCAGTTTCGGCAGCGTACAGTTTCGCCATCGACGCCGCGCTGACAAAATCGAGGTGGTGATCCTTGCGCCAGGCGGCTTCATAGGTCAGCAGGCGCGCCGCCTTGATGCGAGTCGCCATATCCGCCAGGGTAAACCCGATCGCCTGATTTTCGATAATCGGCTTGCCGAACTGTTCGCGGATTTTGGCGTATTCGAGCGCCGCTTCATACGCCCCTTGCGCAATGCCGACCGCCTGCGCCGCAATGCCGATCCGTCCGGCGTTCAGAATCGTCATGGCAATCTTGAACCCCTGACCTTCTTCGCCGAGTCGTCGCCACACAGGCAGGCGATAATTGTCATATGCCATCTGACACGAGTGCGCGCTGCGGATGCCCAGTTTGTGCTCGACCTTGACGATGCTGCACCCTGGATCGCGCGGATCGACCAGGAATGCCGTGATGCCGCGATGCCCCCTCGCCGGATCGGTCATCGCCATCAGAATGATCACGTCGGCATAATCGCCATTCGTCACCCAGTTTTTGATGCCATTGATGACATAATAGTCGCCATCGCGCACCGCCGTCGTTTTCTGCGCCGCAGCATCCGAACCCGCCCCTGGCTCAGAAAGCGAAAACGCGCCGAGCATGCGCCCTTCGGCGAGCGGCGTCAGCAATTCGCGCTTCTGTTCTTCCGTACCAAATATTTCGATGCCATAACACACAAGTGAGTTGTTGACCGATGCAATCACGCCAAGCGAGGCATCCACCCGCGACAGTTCTTCGATCACAATCGCATACGAAATATAATCAAGCCCGGCGCCGCCATACTGTTCGCTGACCGCCACGCCCATCAAGCCGAGTTGCCCCATTTTCTTGACCAGCTCAACCGGAAACTCCATCGCCTCATCGCGCGCCGCTGCCGTGGGGCGCACCTCCTGCTCAGCAAATGCGCGCACCGTCTGGCGCAACATCTCATGCTGCTCACTGAGCGCGAAATCCATACCCGTGCCTCCTTTGTGTGACGTACCGCGTCGTGTATTCATCATACCACATCGCGCACACCAGTTTGAATTTGTACAAAACATACAATAAAAATGGGAGTTTTCTTGTTGAAAATAACCATACCGTATGCTATACTCAAAGCAACGAAACCGCAGCGATGCGGAAGACGATCAGGAGCGGCGACGCAGGCGACGCCCTCCGAGTAATGGGGTAAAGCAAGCCAGGAGGATGCCATGAACAAGAACTACGAAGAGCAGACGGTCAAAGAAGTTGCCGAGCGGGTACCCGAGGCGCGCCATGTTCTGCGCTCATACCACATCAGCGCATCGAACGCGATGCCACTGGATATTGCCGCAGCGGAAGCATCCGTCACGCCAGACGAACTGCTGGCGGTGGTCGAATACAAGGCGCGCCGCCGGGCGCGGCAGGCGCCGGCGATCCGCGAGTACGCGCCGGAAGAAGAACTGGTGGCCTGATAGGATTGGACATGATCGGAACAACGCCGCACTGAAAAGTGCGGCGTTGTTTGTTTTACAGATTCGTTCCGTTGCGTGCAACGGAACTGCTGCACGTTCAATCGTTATCCGAACCGCCCTGTCACATAATCTTCGGTGCGCTGATCTTTTGGATTGGTAAAAAGTTCAGCGGTTGGACTGAACTCAATCAGTTCGCCTGCACGTGTTGCACTATCCATAAGCATGAAGGCGGTCATATCCGAAACACGCATGGCCTGCTGCATATTGTGCGTCACGATGACAATCGTAAAGTTAGCGCGCAGCTTGTGAATGAGGTCTTCGATCTTCATGGTCGCAATCGGATCGAGCGCCGAGCACGGTTCGTCCATCAGCACCACTTCCGGATCCACCGCAATTGCGCGCGCAATGCAGAGACGCTGCTGCTGCCCACCGGAGAGCGCTGTACCAGACGCCTTATGCAAACGATCCTTCACTTCGTCCCACAGTGCAGCTCGATTGAGCGCCAGTTCGACTTTCTCATCGATCACGCGCCGATCGCGCACGCCCTGCACGCGCAAGCCATAAGCAACATTCTCGTAGATCGATTTGACAAACGGATTGGGACGCTGAAAGACCATGCCGACCCGCCGGCGCAGCTTGACCGGATCAATCTCGCCGTAGATATTGGCGCCGCCGAGCAACAACTGTCCTTCGCCACGTGCGCCAGGCGTGCGATCATGCATCCGGTTGATCGCTCGAAGAAACGTTGATTTTCCGCACCCCGACGGACCGATGATCGCAGTCACGCGGTTTTGCGGAATGCGAATATTGATATTCCTGAGCGCCTGAAACGTCCCATAGTAGAAGTTGAAACCAATCGCCTCAATTTTCGCTTCAGTTGCCGTGTGCGCTACGCGCTCCCCAGCAGGTGAAACTGTTTCGGCGAATCCGTTCAACAATCGTGATGATCCCTGGGTTGTTTCTTCCATGCGCTCCTCTACAGATGTAGATACGATCATCCCACTTGCCCGCTGATATAATCCTCGGTGCGCGGATCGTCGGGTTGGGCAAAGATCTTTGCTGTTGGATTATACTCCACCAGTACGCCGGTTGGTGCGCCATCATCGGTATCGACCATAAAGACAGCGGTATTATCGGAAATACGTGCCGCCTGCTGCATGTTGTGCGTTACGATCACGATCGTGTACTGTTTGCGCAGATCGAGGAGCAATTCTTCAATCTTCAACGTCGAAATGGGATCGAGCGCTGAGCAAGGCTCATCGAACAGAATAACCTCCGGCTCTACCGCAATCGTGCGTGCGATGCTCAAACGCTGTTGTTGCCCGCCGGAAAGCGCCGTACCCGCCTGGTTCAACTTATCCTTCACTTCGTCCCATAAGACCGCTGCACGCAGACTGGCCTCGACGCGCTCCTCCAGCACCCGTTTATTATTGATGCCTGCCAGCCGCAAACCGATAGCGACATTCTCGAAAATCGAACGGGTGCGCAGCGCAATCGGCTGCTGGAACACCATGCCGATTTTTCGCCTAACCAGCATCGGATCGACGTCGGAAGCATAGATGTTTTCACCATTAAGCAGCACCTGACCCTCGACGCGCGCCCCAAGAATCGTTTCGTGCATACGATTGATGCAACGCAGCACCGTGCTCTTTCCGCACCCGGATGGTCCAATAATCGCTGTGATCTTGTTCGGGGCGATCGTCATATTGACGGACCGGACAGCCAGCCGCTTTCCATAATAGGGCTTAAGATTGCGGATCTCAACTGTCGCCTCTGTCGGCAGCGAAGTTATCGTCATAGCAACCGAGGTCTCCTATAGTCGGGGTGGTTCAATGCGTTCGCAACCGATTCCGGGTAGCAATACGCACCAGGATATTGACGAGCAACACCAGCATCATCAGCACGAACGCGCTGCCCCAGGCGAGCGTATTTTCGCCGGGAAACGGCGACTCGGTGTACCGATAGGTGACGAGTGGCAATGCAGCGATTGGCTGCAGCAGACTGGTCACCAGAACATTGCTGCCCAGCACTGTCAGGATCAGGGGCGCGGTTTCGCCCGCACCGCGGGCAAAAGCGAGCATAACGCCGGTGACGATGCCGGAGAGCGCCGTTGGAATAACAACCGTGAATGTCGAGTACCAGGTTGTCGCGCCCATCGCCAGCGCTGCTTCGCGGGTCGCCTCCGGCACGAGTTTCAGCACTTCCTCCGTTGTGCGCGTAATGGTCGGCACCATCAGGAAGGTGAGAGCAATAGCGCCGGCGATGCCGCTAAAACCGTATGGTTGACCGGTGTTGGGGTTAGTAGCATTCACAACCAGGATATACGCAGTAACGCCGACGATAATGGATGGCGCTCCGGAGAGCACATCACAGGCAAAGCGCACAACTATCGCAACAGAATTGTCGGGAAACTCCGACAGAAACACGCCCGCCAGAATCCCGATCGGCATAGCAATAAGGACTGCCAGCGATGTGACCAGCAGAGTTCCAACAATTGCGTGGAAGACGCCGCCGCGCGCCGGCGCTTCCAGAATATTGGCGCCCTTCTCATCGCCAGCTTCAGCGCCGATCAGAGCTTCGGGATCGAGGTTGGCAAAAGGATCATTGGGGTCAAACGGGGCATCGCCTGTTGGCGCAGCGCCGATCATGTCCATCGTCGTCACTGTCATGGGCGGCTGATAGACATCGGTGAAAAACTCCCAGTTTAACGCGCTGCCGCCAACAACGACCACATACCCGATAATCAGAACCAATGGCACGATGGCGCATGCTGTGGCGAACAGCACAAGTCCGCGCATGATCGCATCTGTCACTTTACGGCGCTGGTAGTTTGGCATTTGGCTCGATTTCAGGCTCATGCGCGCACACTCCCCACTGGACCACGATTGACAAACCAGATCAGCAAACGAGCGATCAGATTCAACAGGAGCGTAATCACGAAGAGTGTCAGAGCAATCAGCACCAGAGCACTTTCGTGCAGCAAACTCTGTGCATTGATCAGTTCACTGGCAATGAGCGCCGCCGCTGTTGTGGCCGGTTCGAGCAGCGACCCAGGCACCTGCGGCCGGTTGCCGACCAGCATCGTGGCCGCCATGGTTTCGCCGAGAGCGCGCCCCAGTCCCAGCATCACGCCGCCGACAATGCCAGCTCGCGCGTAGGGGACGACCGCCAGCCAGATCACTTCCCATTTCGTGGCGCCAAGCGCCAGCAGCACCTCACGCTGCGTGTGGGGAACGAGGGTCAGCACGTCGCGCGTAATCGCTGCAATGGTCGGCAGAATCATAATCGCCAGAATGATGCCGGCGATGAGCAAGCCGCGACCGGCAGCGACCTGACTACTCGAAAGCCAGGGGATGATCTCTCGCATGCTTTCTGAGAGGGGCATTGCGACATTTTGCGTAAAGAACGGCGCAAACACCATCACGCCCCACACGCCGTAGATGACGCTTGGAATTGCCGCCAGTAATTCGACCATGAACGACAGCGGGGTACGCAGTGATAGCGGGCAGAGTTCAGCCAGGAAAATGCCAATGCCAATCGCAATGGGAGCGGCGAGGATCAACGCAATGAGTGAGGAGATCAGCGTTCCGACAATTGCCGGTACAGCGCCGAAACTCTCAGGTGAAACCTCAGTTTCAACAGGATTCCATTCAGATGAGTCAAAAAATCCAATGCCAAACCTTTCTCGCGCAAGCGCCGAGTCATTCCATGTTACCCACCCAATGGCGACCACGAGCGCAATAACCGCCAGAGCGAAAAAGAGCGTGACCGCCCAGAAAATGCTATCGCCGTGCTGTGTGCGCTGCGCGAGTCGTTCTCGGAAATTGGTTGTCGTTTGCGCTTTCGCTCCTGCCATAAGGCTTCTTCTCTCCTTGCCCAAAAATATCCATAAGGTGTGATTGGCGCTATTGAAGGCTTCTCCCCTCGCTTCGACGAAGCGAGGGGAGCAAAGAGGCCCTGCTTTGATCGTCAGTTCATGTCAGTACGGATCGGCGCAACCGGCGCAGACCTTATTTAGCGCGGCGGTTCAGTGAAGACCTGCTGGCCGCCCACACGGACCTTGTTCAACTGCCGCATTGCCTTGATGCGCAATTCCGTCGGCAACTGAACGTACCCCAGGCGAATAGCAGCGCCCTGACCCTCAGTCAGCGCCCAGTAGAGGAAATCGGTGAGCGCCTGCGCCTTTGGAACATCGGTATACGTCTGCTCATGGATCAGGATCCAGGTGAGACCAGCGATCGGGTAGGAGTTTGGACCGCCCGGATTGGTAATCGAATAGCGCAGGTCGTCCGGGATCGGTACGCCAGCCGCAGCTGCCGACACTGTCTCCGGCGTAGGCAGCACATAGTTGCCGGACCGGTTCCTCACTGCTGGAACAGGCAACCGGTTGCCAATAGCGAATGCCTGTTCGACATAGCCTATCGCGCCTTCGGTGCGAACCACTGTTCCTGCAACGCCAGCGTTACCCGGAGCGCCGATTCCAACAGGCCAGCGAACGGTCGTACCAGCGCCAACGGTTGTGCGCCAGCGCTCGTTCACCTTTGACAAATAATCCGTCCAGATCGAGGTGGTGCCGGAGCTATCTGAGCGATAGACGACCGTAATCGGCAAGTCCGGCAGAGCGACGCCGGTATTGTCAGCCACAATGCGCGGATCATTCCAGCGGGTAATCTCACCCAGATAAATGCCCGCCAGCGAGTCCGGCGAGAAGCGCAACACAGTGCCGGCAGGCAAGCCCGGCAGGTTGTAGGTCGGCACAACGGCGCCGATCACCATTGGCACATGCAGCGTATCCGGCGCATCTGTACGAATGCGCTCATCAGGAATCACCGAGTCCGTTCCGCCAAAGTCGGTCAGATAGCGGATAAAGTCGCGCTGCCCTTGACCGGAACCGACGGCCTGGTAACTGATCGTAACGCCTGGAACGATATTCTTGTACACGCTGATCCATGCCTGATAGAGGGGATTAGGGAAGGTTGCCCCCGATCCCTGCAACGAAACGCCGCTAATCTGGCGCGGCGCCCAGGCGCGCGGAGCGGTAGGGACTAGCGTTGGCGTGGCAGCCTGCGGGCGGGGCGTCGGAGTGCGACGCGGGCGCGGCGTCGGGGTGGCTTGCGAACGCTGAGTCGGCGTAGCCTGCGGACGCGGGGTGGCAGTTGGCTGCGTCTGAGCCTGTGTCGGCGTAGCAACTGCAACTGCTGATGCTACGATTATTAGCGCCACCAGAACGGAAACTACTCGGATAACCTGCTGCCGCATACCTTGATCTCCTATTATGTCTATGCAATCTCCCCGTTCAGATACACGCTGTTTCATGTCTGTACGTGACAGACAATGCTCTATGCAAGCACACGTCGGGAGTCTCAGGATAATCTGCTACACACGAGTGAATGGTACGACTTGCTGCGACAACTCGCGGCACAAGCCGAACCAGTAGAGCGAACAATCAGATGGTGCACAATCATGCCTGTGTTGACCGTCTTGCGGCTGACGTTGGCTGCGACAGGCTCAGCCAACATCAGCCGCTCCACGTCCGTGATGGTCGAGTGTCATTGCGAAGCAATCCTCGGCTAACCGAAGATTGCATTAGCCATCACCACACTTCACCGTGCTGCGCTTGCGACGAGGTGCTTGCGACAAGCGCTCCACCGGCTGCAAACGGCAGTGAATAGCGCCTGGATAGACTCCAGGATACGGCTGCATAGGGCATGTTGCATGTATCTAAACACACATTTATAATATCGCGCCCACATTAACACTATGATATCGGATTCTTAAAATTTCGCTAAAGTTTGATTATAAGAACCGAAGCGAAAATCTGTGCCGGATGTAACAACATTTGGTACAATACAGTCATCAAATTGTGCGCAACTCCGCCTCAACGTCGAGGCGTTTGGGAGTTGTCGGCGGGT
The DNA here is from genome assembly GCF_057785375.1 of Roseiflexus sp. Lineage (NCBI taxonomy): Bacteria > Bacillati > Chloroflexota > Chloroflexia > Chloroflexales > Roseiflexaceae > Roseiflexus > Roseiflexus sp. The sequence goes on along the minus strand of NZ_JBYNRX010000107.1, from coordinate 8,528 downwards.
GATTGCACCGCGCCGTTCAGCTCACGGTCGGCTTCGGCTCAACTGATGAGTATGCCGGTCGGGTCAATGAAGAAAGAGCACTGCCATGACGAAGAACACCCTGACCATTACCGACAACCGCACCGGGAAGACCTACGAGATCCCCATCGAGCACGGCGCCATCCGCGCCACCGACCTGCGTCAGATCAAGACCGACCCGGACGATTTTGGCTTGATGTCCTACGACCCGGCATTTATGAACACTGCGTCATGCATCAGCCGGATCACGTACATCGACGGCGACAAGGGCATTCTGGAGTACCGCGGCTATCCCATCGAGCAGCTCGCCGAACAGAGTTCCTACCTGGAAGTCGCGTATCTGTTGCTGTACGGCGAGTTGCCGTCAAAAGAGCGCCTGGAGTGGTGGGAGTATCGTATCAGCCGCCACCTGTTCCTCCACAACAGCCTGGTCGAACTGATCCAGGCATTTCGCTACGACGCGCACCCGATGGGCATTCTGATCAGCTCGGTCGCTGCAATGTCCACCCTCTATCCAGAAGCGAAAAATATCCAGGACCCGGTCGTTCGTGAGAAGCAGATCTGGCGCATTATCGGGCAGATCCCGACCATCGCCGCTTTTGCCTACCGCCACCGCATCGGGCGGCCCTTCAACCTGCCCGACAGCTCGCTCAGCTACACCGCCAACCTGCTTTACATGATGGACTACATGAACCATCGCGATTATGAGGTCAATCCGGTGCTGGCGAAGGCGCTCGATGTGCTCTTCGTTCTCCACGCCGACCACGAGCAGAACTGTTCGACCTCGGTGATGCGCAGCGTTGGTTCGAGCCACGCCGATCCCTACAGCGCCCTCTCGGCGGCGGCAGCGGCGCTGTACGGTCCGCTGCACGGCGGCGCAAACGAGGCGGTGCTGCGCATGCTCCAGCAGATCGGGCATCCAAAGAATGTGCCAGGGTTCGTCGAGCGGGTGAAGAAGGGCGAGATGCGCCTGATGGGGTTTGGGCATCGCGTGTACAAGAACTACGACCCGCGCGCCAAGATTATTCGCCGGATCGCACACGAGGTGTTTGCCGCAACGACGACGAATCCGCTCCTCGATGTCGCCATAGAACTCGAGCGCGTGGCGCTGGAGGACGAGTACTTCATCTCGCGCAAGTTGTACCCGAATGTGGACTTCTACAGCGGCTTGATCTATCAGGCGCTGCGCTTCCCAATGGAGTACTTCCCGTTCCTGTTCGCCATTCCGCGCGCTTCGGGGTGGCTGGCGCAGTGGCTCGAAATGCTCGACGATCCAGAGCAGAAGATTACGCGCCCGCGCCAGATTTATCTTGGATACGAGCGGCGCGATTATGTGCCGATCGATCAGCGGTAGGAGCGAAGAGCCTTGCCGAATAACGGGTGAGGCGGTGTCATTGCGAGCGAAGCGAAGCCATCTCCCCACGTCATAAGAAGACCACGTCGGTCACTGCGACACCCGCGCTTCGCTCGCAGCCGGCTCCCCGCAACTATCTCGCTGTGCGACATAGATTGCTGCGATGCTACGAGACTGAATAAATCGCCTTCCACGTTCAGCCTGGCGCTGTGTGGTACAATACATAGGAGACATAGCGGGAAACAGGCATATGGCTGAGAAATTGACAGACTCATCGCTCATTGTTCGCACTGAGCGTGGTCTTTCCCTGGCAGGGACACGTATTACCCTCTACGATATCATGGAGTACCTCGAGGCTGGTTGGCCGCCTCGCCTCATTCAGCATTGGCTCAATCTGACCGAGCAGCAGATTGCTGATGCGCTGGCATACATCACCGCACATCGCGATACAGTTGAGGCTGAGTATCAACTGGTCTTGGAACATGCTGAAGCAAACCGACACTACTGGGAAGAACGAAACCGCGAACGATTTGAGCAAATTGCGAAGCTGCCCCCCAAACCAGGCTATGAAGCCGTGTATGCCAGGCTCCAGGCGCGAAGAGCCGCGCGTGGCACGCAATGATTCTGGTGCTCGCGGATCACAATATCGAGGGGCAGGCGCTCCTCCTCTGGAGCGCCCTGGCGACAAGCGGCTGGCTCGATTTCGACCTCGTGCGCCTGATGACCTTCGCGGATACTGGACTTCCGTTTGCAAGCACCGACCGTGCGGTATGGCGCTTCGTCCAGGAGCAGGGCATGCTCTTGCTCACGGGGAATCGCAATATGGACGGCGCAGACTCGCTCGAACAAACCATCCGCGAGGAAAACCACCCGGCAGCATTACCGGTTATCACGATCGCACGTCCTGACCGCATAATTGAACGAAGTTATCGTGAAGCCTGTGCTGATCGTCTGATTGAAATCGGGATGTATCTCGATAACTACCGTGGTGTCGGCCGCATCTATATTCCGTAACGCCCCGTCGTTGCAGTTCTTCCGTCAACTCACGACTATTCCAACAAGAGTCAGGGTGCGCCCAGGCGCGCGCGCAACGCCTCGCGCGCCTGCTGGAGCGTCGGGTCGAGTTGCAGGTTGTCGAGACGCTGAAGATCCGCCTGCGCGGCGGTCGTGTTCCCCTGCTCTGCATAGGCCGTAGCACGGGCAATCAGCGCTTCAGGGTACGCCGGCTGGAGCAACAGCGCCTGCCCGAAATCGGCGATGGCGCTGCGGGTATCGCCCTGCGCGCGGCGGATCAACCCGCGCACATAGTAGGCGTTGGCGGCGCGTGGACTCAGGCGCAGCGCGGCATCGAGATCGGCAAGGGCTGCGTTTAGATCGCCGCCGGCATAGTGCAGCAGCGCGCGTTCGTAGAGCGCATCAACGTGCTGCGGTCGGGCGCGGAGCGCAGCGTCGAACGCCTCACGCGCCGCCGTTCGGTCTCCCAACCGCGCCAGAATCACCCCCTGTCGGTATCGGTAAGGCGCTTCCGCTTCCGGGATCAGTTGCGCAAGGCTGCCATAGTCGTCTGCGAGTTGCTGGAGAAGGGTTTCGTCCGGCGTACTGGCGGTGAGTTGCTCCAAAAGCCGCACCCGGTTCTCGTAGGCGCGACGGTAGGCGGGGTCGAGACGAATGGCCAGGGCATAATCGCGCAGCGCAGCGTCATACTCCTTCAGCATCGCATACGCCAGACCACGGTTGTGAAAGGCGCGCGACATCGAGGGGTCGAGCGCAAGCGCGCGATCGTAGTCGGCGATGGCTTCGGTGTAGTTCTGCTGATCGAACCAGATATTCCCGCGATCATAGTAGGCTTTGGCGCGTTCCAGCAGATCATCGCCCGCTTCGGCAGTCGCCACGATTGCGTTGTACCGGTCGATAACTGCGGTCGGCGTGCGCGGCGCGCGCGGTTCGACCAGCGGCTCGGTGCATGCCGCCAGGATGATGAGTGGCGCAATCAGCGCCAGTCCCTGCCATCGTCGCTCAATGGCGCCACGTTTCATGGCGTCACCTCCAGCGCCGCCGCCAGCACCTCGCGCGCAACCGGCAATGCGGAACGGCTCCCTTCTCCGCCGTATTCCACAATCACGGCGATTGCATAGCGCGGTTGTTCCACCGGCGCAACCGCAACAATCCAGGAGTGCGGCACACCGCGCGGCGTCTCGGCGGTGCCGGTCTTTGCGCCAATGTTGATCCCTGGCAGTGCAATCGGCTGCGCATACCCGATCTCGACCGATGTGCGCATGATGTCGAGCATGCGCCGCGAGGTCTCCGGCAATACCACCTGCCGCAACGTCTCCGGTTGCGCCCGATAGATGACACGCTCACCGGCGCGCGCTTCGGCAACCAGGTAGGGACGCATCAGGCGCCCTTCGTTGGCGACCGACGCCGCCATCTGCGCCATGTCGAGCGGCGTGACCAGCGCCTGCCCCTGCCCGAATGCGGTATCCGCCAGCGCCGCAGGACGCTGGAGGAAAGACGCTTCATTGGCAATCGTGCCGACTTCTGCCGGAATGTCGCGCAGATCAGGCGGTCCTGAGCGGGTGTCGGTCATCTGCAACCCGAAGCGGCGCGCGTACTCAAGAAAGCGGTCGGCGCCCAGCGATAAACCAATTTGCGCAAATGCGGTATTGCACGAGAAGGCATAGACGCGCACCAGGTCCGAGGGGTCGCCGGTGCGACGGAACAGGTTATCGACCGCGTTGCGCACCGGTGGCGCGCCGGCTTCGGTTGGCAGCAGGTTCGGGCAGGTGACGGTCGCTGAAGGGTCTGCCAGCACCCCGCTATCAAGTGCAGCGGCGGCAGTCAGCGTTTTGATCACCGATCCGGGCGGGTAGCGCCCCTGCGTGGCACGGTTGAGCAGCGGCGCGTCGCTGCGTGCGTTCAGTTCCGCCCACGCCGCCTGCACCCGGTCCACGTCCGCCTGCGTCGCCGGTTCCGGCAACACCAGTTGATTGGGATCGAAGCGCGGGTAGGTGACCATCGCAAGGATTGCGCCGATCGGCACATCGAGGAGCACCACCGCTCCCGCACGCTCGCCGAGCGCCTGTTGCGCCGCTGCTTGCAGACGACTGTCCAGCGTGAGGGTCAGATCGGCGGGAACCTGTTCGACCGCCGATCCTAACAGGCGCGCTTCGAGAATGGTCGTCGGCGACAGGGTCGCCACGCCGGAGAGTTGGGCATCGAAGCGCGCTTCCAGTCCAGTGGTTCCGTAGAGGCGGCTCTGAAACCCGATCAGATGTCCGAGCGCAGGGTTGGGATAGGTGCGCCGGCCATCGACCGTTTCAGCCAGCACGACGCCGTTGCGGTCCACGATGCGCCCGCGTGTGCCGACGTTGATGACAACGGGATAGGTGCGCGCGCTGCCAAGCGACGTTCGTTCGGCGGGATCGGTTTCGGGGAAGATCGGCTGCGGTTGTTCGACGGCGACCGGTTGCGCCAGCGATGCCACGGCGCGCAGCGTCGCCTCTGATTGCGTCACCTGGTTGCGCGCCAGTTGCAGACCAATGGCAGCAAACCCGAGGGTCGCCACGAGCATCAACCCGCGCACGCTGTGATCGGCCGTTGTTCCATGCTGACCGATCAGACGCCGCGCTGGGAGTGAGAGCAGCCAGAGACCGGCGAGCAGGTGCAATCGCCACTGGATAACGCTGGCAATCATCAACCCGCTGCTCAGGATGAGTATGCCGAGCGCGCCGGCAAACCAGGCGATCCGTGCTCGAATCCGATCAGGCATGTGGGTTTCCTGTCAACAGCCAAGACCTTTGAGGTCGCGGCGCGGTTCACCCCCCGCGGCGCAACTCCCGCCCGCCCGCGGCGCTCTCCGGCGCAGCGCCTTTCATGGCGCAGACCTCAAAGGTCGGGGACGTTTCCACCTTCGCGGGCGCGCCCCTACATGTCACCTTCCCGCGTGCAACGTACAACGTTCAACGCCCGTTACAGCGTCCGCGGCGGTTTTCGCGCCGCCGAAACCCGCAGCAGCAGCCCGACCATCGCAAAGTTGATCAGCGTCGACGAGCCGCCGTAACTGATGAACGGCAGGGTGATACCGGTGAGCGGAATGAGGTGCGTCGTCCCTGCCATGATGATGAATGCCTGCGCTGCAATCGCGGTCGTCAGACCGGCGGCAAGCAACTGCTGAAACCCGTCGCACGCGCGTATGGCGATCAGATACCCCTTGAGCGCAAACAGCGCGTAGCACGCTGTCAGCGCCAGTGTGCCCGCCAGACCCAATTCCTCGCCGATTGCGACGAAGACAAAATCGGTATGGCTTTCGGGCACCGTCGTAGGATCGCCGGCGCCGATGCCGGCGCCCGCCCATCCGCCGGCCGCCAGCGCGTGCAATGCCCGCACCATCTGAAAGCCGATGCCGAATGGATCGGACCACGGATCGAGCCAGGCATTCAGGCGCACCCGCACGTGACCGAAGAGCGGGTAGAGCGCCGCTGCACCCAGCGCGAATGCGAATAACCCGGCGGCGGCATAGCGCGCCCGACCGCTGACGACGTACAGCATCGCCAGGAAGATGACAAAGAAAAGCAACGCAGCGCCAAGGTCTTTCTGCACGATAATCAACCCGATCGTCGCCCCCCACATAATCACGATTGGCGCCAGGTATGGCAGCGGCGGCAGTTTCAGCGGACCGAGCCAGTAGACGCCGCGCCCGATCAAGGCACGGTGGTCATCGAGGTAGGTGGCCAGGTAGATCACCAGCAACACCTTCAGCATTTCCACCGGCTGAAGTTGAAAGAACCCCAGGCTAAGCCAGAGGCGCGCCCCGTTGCGCTCGACGCCGAACACCGCCGTGGCGCCGACCAGCGCCAGCCCCAGGAGCAGCCAGGTGTAGCGGTAGTGTTTGAGCCATTGCAGACGCCATGGGACGAAACTCACCAGCGCGAGGAGCACGGCGCCGCCAAAGATCCAGATCACCTGTTTGAGCGCAATCCCGCTGTACACCTCGCCGTAGCGTTGCACGAGATCCGGCTCGAGGCGGCGCGCCATGATCATACCAATGCCTGCCAGTAACGCCGCGATCGGCAACACCATCTGCTCCTCGCCCCAATCACGCAGCGCCAGCGCCAGACTGATCGTAAGGAACAGACCGGCAAAGGCGCCGATGATCGTCAGATCGACCCAGCGCACGCGCCCACTGGCGCCCGCGATCAATGCCGCCAGGCAGATCGCGATGAAAAGGAAAGCAGTGATCAGCAGTTCGAGTTCGAGCGTGCGACCGCCGAGGCGCGCACGCAGACGGGCAATCGTTGCCATTGTGATGATTTATCGACCCAGGTCAATTCCATAGGCATTTGCAATCGTCTGGACATGTTGCAACGCCTGACCGGCAGCATCCGCCGATAGTTTGCCAGCCCTTTGCGCCTGCGTCAACTCGCGCTGGAGTTCGCGCAGTTTATCGCCCGCCCTCCGGGTGTCGCCTTTGCTGATCTCACGCTCGAACTCCTCCAGGGTTTTAAGCCATTTCTGCGCATCTCTGCTCGATCGTCCCTCAGACGCGGCCGATGTCAGCAGCGCACGCAGGTCAGCAAGCGCATTCCCGGTGGCGACCGGTGGAGTGGGGGACGCCTCCGGTGTGGCAGGTGGGACAGGAGTTGGCGAGGGAGCGGCAGTCGGCGCAACAGGCGTATCAGACGGCGGAAGAACGACCTCAGGCACAGGAGTGGCAGCGATCTCGACGGTCGGCGCTGTTGTCGCAGCGGGCACAGTCGGCGCAGCGGCGCTGCTCTGCCCCGCCGTTGATGCACCGCTGCGCATCGCCAGAACCGTGCCAACGATCAGCAGCAGGGCAAACGCGCCGCCAAGCAGCGGCAGCAGCGAGGCGCGGCGTTCACCCTTCGCTCCGACAGGCGTCCTGGCGGCAGGCGTCGAGGGCGTCGCATCGGGAGGCGACGGAGACGCCGGTTTGACCATTCCGCCCCCCTATTGCCAGATCGCCGTCGCCTGCTGATGAATGGCGGTTGCAGCAATGCCCGGCGTACTGGTCAGATATGCGCGCTCCAGCGCAGCAGCGAACTGTTCCGCCCGCTCGAATCGCGCCGTCGGGTCTTTGGCGAGCGCCCGCAGCACAACCGCCTCGACAGCAGGCGGAATCTCGGGACGCAGGGTGCGCAACGGCGGCGGCGGTGTCTGAATGTGCTGGATGGCGATGCTCATCGGCGTATCACCATCGAACGGGAGACGACCGGCGAGCATCTCGAACACGACCACCCCCAGGCTATAGATGTCGCTGGCAGGCGTCACCGGCAATCCCTGCGCCTGTTCGGGCGAAAGGTAGCCCGGCGTCCCCACCACCATCCCGACCTGCGTCTGGTTGCCCGGCGCCAGCGTATTGCGCGCAATGCCGAAGTCGGTCAGCACCAGCGATCCGAGGGCGTTCCACATCGCATTGGCGGGCTTTACGTCACGGTGGATGACCCCTGCGGCGTGGGCAGCGTCGAGCGCCGCCGCAAACTGACGGGTTATCGCTACGACCTCGTCGGGCGGCAGAGGACTGCCGTTGCGCACGGCGCCCATGATCCGCTGTTCAAGCGTTGGTCCGGGCAGGAGTTCCTGGACCATGTACGGCATCCCGTTGTGGACGCCAAAATCATAGACATGCACGATGTTGGGATGGCGCAGGTTGGCGATGATGCGCGCCTCCTGGCGAAAACGGTCAACAAAGCCGGGGTGAGCGCGCGCCTCCTCCGACAGGATTTTGATCGCCACGGCGCGCCCCAGGTTGTGATCGAAGCCACGGTAGACGGTCGCCATTCCACCGCTGCCGATCAGCGCCTGGATTTCGTAATTGCCGATGGTTGCGCCAATCAACGGTATGGTTGCGTTCATACTTCATCTATGTGACAGATGCCTTTTTCAGTCTACCACGTGAATGAACGAAATATTGACTCTTTTCTGTTACAATTTCGCTGATCTCTTGTGATCGAGGAGACCTCCGATGCGCGTTGCGTTCTCACTCCCTGTCAATGTCGCGCCACGCGGTCTGCCGCCGGTGGCGGAGACGTTGCCTGCCGCCATCGAAAGGCTCGTCCGCGAGGTCAACCCGGAGAAGATTATTCTCTTCGGCTCATATGCGTATGGCAACCCGACGCCCGATAGCGATGTTGATCTG
>NZ_JBYNRX010000106.1:0-22523 GCF_057785375.1 Roseiflexus sp. | reverse complement strand
GCGGGTCGAGCAGCAGGTCGCGCTCCTCGGCGACGAACAGGAACAGCAGGCGGTAGACCAGGCGCAACACCTGGCGGTAGTAGTCTTGCGCGCTCAGCGCGCCTGAACGGAGCCGCTCGCGCAGCGCGCTATTGGCGGGGTGCGCCAGAAAGCCGCGACCAAGCGCCGTGATCGCCGCCTCGACGCCGTCGCGCAATTGATCGAGCGCCCGCACGCCCTGTTCCTGAGCCGCGCGCGACCAGCGTTCGAGCCAGCAGTGTTCGGGGCGCTCGGCCTCCACCCGCGACTGGTGGCAGACAAGCCAGAGGAGCGCGAAGTCGGCGTAGACCTGCCCCTCGAACATGGCCTCCAGGTCGAACTCGACAAACGCCTGGCGGGTGAGACGCGCATTGTCGCGCAGCACGCGCAGCCGCAGGCCGTTCGAGACAAAGCCCCACAGATGACCATCGGCGGCATTCAGCGCCTCCTGCACCAGGCTGTGAGGGCTGCCCCTGGCTGCCCCGGCGACGCCAGGGGTGCGTCGGTCGAGGTCCACACCGCAGCCGACCAGGTGGATCGGCGTGCGCCCCCAGGCATGTGAGATGGCGTACTGTTTGCCATTCAGGTCAATAGCTTTCGCCGGCTGCAACCGGCCATACCCCAGTTCCTGAAAGAGCGGCAACAGCCAGCGTTCACGGGTCAGACCGGTGGCGGGGTCGTTGGGCGGCAGTTTTGCAGCGGCGCTGCGAAAACCAGACCAGAGGCCGCGCAGTCGGATCCAGGCGCGGTTGATCGCCTCATTAATCCGCTCGCCGTTGAGCAAGTGGTAGGCGGCGGGCGTCAGCCCGTCCAGCGCCGGATCGCCGTCGGCAATGCGCCGCAGCAGGTCTGCTGGCAGGATCGCGCCTTCGCTGCGGACGGTGATGAAACTGTTGCGGGAGCGAGTGGTCATGGTTGTGGATATTTTACACTATTTCTCACCGCAAGGGCGCGGGGCAACCTATCGCCCGCGCCTTCAGCCGCCGGGCGGTCTGCGGCGGGGCGCGTTATCCTGGCAGGAACATATACACCCCCAGCACATCAGGCGGCGTCTGCGCTTCGACGCGGTAGTTGACGCCGCGGGCGCGGGCGGCGGCGCGCACCCGGCGATGCGCTTCGAGCACCCGCTGCCCCCGCTCGCGCGCCGCTTCGTTCAGGCGCGGCCAGAGCGGGTCGAAGTTGTCGAGCGTCAGGCGCAGAAAGTGGATTGCCTGATCGGGACCGATGTTAGCGTCGGCGCGCGCGTCGAGCAGGGCCTCAGTTGCCGCCGCGTCGAGCCACTCGGCGCGGTCGGGCGCTCCGGCGAAAGCCAGCAGCGCGCACTCCTCCGCCAGCAACGGAGTTTCGCGCTCGCCGCGCCGGGTGATGATGTGATGGCGGAAACGCAGCAGCAGCAGCGTCGTGCGTTTCGCCACTGCGCGGGTGCGGATGACCCCGCAGCGCCGCGCTACGCTGTCGCTCAAGGGATCGAGGGCGCTATCCAGCACATACGTGGCCAGTCCTTCAACGAATGGGTGGGTGCGGTTGAGATACACTTCGTCATCGCCAACCGGCAGATCGAAGCGCGCCGTGATCGACGTTGCCACGCCGCAGGCTTCCCTGAGCGCCCGTGGCGCTTCGGTCATGTCGATCCGCAGCGCGCCATTGCCGGCAGAAACCGCAGCCCCGTGCGCCTGCGCCGCCAGACGCACGAAGGCGGCCAGATCGACGCCGGAGCCGATCGCCGTGCGCACTTCCGCCAGTTCGCCGGCTACCTCTTCGACTTTGATGCCCTCCTGGGCGAACATCGTGCGCGAACGCTTCTCGCGGTCGGCGCCCATGTCCCACGCGCGGAACAACGTCTCCCGTTGCGGCGCCAGCACGTCCTCGAAGCCGGGCAGCATCTGCTGTGCGCTACTCTTCGCGCCGCTCCCCCCGCGCAGCAGCAACCCCTCGAAGATCGCCTCGACAACGCTCTCGGAGTTGACCGGCGCCGGCACCGACACCCCCAGCGAATTGCGGATCGCGCGGTGTTTGCGGATCAGCACATCGAGCACGATCCCGTCGATCTGATTATCGACGCCATAGTAGGTGATGACCTTCACCTTCGGACTCGGCTGACCGTAGCGATCCACCCGTCCCTCGCGCTGCTCGTGGCGGGTCGGGTTCCACGAGAGATCGTAGTGCAACACGGCGTTGAAGTGGTGCTGGAGATTGATCCCCTCGCTCAGGCAGTCGGTGGCGACGAGCACGCGCCTGGCATGCCCGGCAAGCGCCAGCACGCGATCCTCGCGCTCATCGTGCGGCAGCAGACCGGTGACTGCCTCGACTGCTACATCGTTCGGCAGATGCTCGCGCAGCGCCGCCGCGACATACTCGGCGGTCTGGATGAAGCGACAGAAGACGATTGGCTGGCAGCCATCGGCGATCAACGCGCGCACCAGGCTGATCGCTTTGTGGAGTTTCGCATCGCCGGCGCCGCGCAGCGCCTCGGCGTCGCGCGCCAGGTCGAGCAAGCGCCGTCGGTGACCGCGCTCATCATCGCCGGACTGCTCGCCGCTGTCGCTGCCGGGAACCACATCAATTCCTTCGCTGCTCTCCTCCTCGATCTGATCGAGCACCGTCCGTCGCCCAATGCTATCCGCCTCCTCGGCAGTCGTCGTATCAGCAACGGCGGCGCGGGCGCGCAGGGTCGCCGCCGCCGCCGCCGGGCTTGAAGCCAGGGCGCGGAGCAACGCCAGCGCCGACCACCAGCGCACCCGCTGGCGGTGACGATTGCCATCGGCGGAGTCGGCGACCGTCTCGCGGGCGTAGCGCAGCGCGCGCTCGAACAGTCGCCGGTATCCCTCGCTCAGTTTGTAGTGCGCCTCGGTGTCTTCACGCTCCGGGAAGGGGGTCTCCGCCTGCAAATAGTGGCGAATATCGCCGCGCCGCCGCTGGACGAAGTGGGCCGCCAGGCGGCGGCGTTGCGGCTCGTGCTGCGGCCCGCTCAGGTCATCGGGCAGGTCGGCGAACGCAGGGTCGAGCAACGTGAGCAGGGAGCGGAACGCCGCCTCATCGCCGCTGTGCGGCGTGGCGGTCACCAGGATGAGGTGGCGCTGTCGGTCTGCCGCCAACCCGGACACGAGCGCGTGGCGCTGATGCTGGCTGCTGCGCCGTTCGGCGCTGGCAGCGCAGGTATGCGCCTCATCGACGATCACCAGTTCCGGGCAGGTGCGCAGAAACTCGTCGCGCCGGCGTTCCGACTTGATGAAATCGAGTGAGACGATCACATGGTCGTAGACCTCGAAGAGCGACTGGCCCAGGGCGCAGCGCCGTTCGAGGCGGGTCGCCGTACCCGGCAACACCAGTTCCGCTGCAATATGAAACTTATCGTGCAGTTCAGCCTGCCACTGCTCCGCCAGGTGGGGCGGGCAGAGCACTGCCAGGCGGGTCGCCTCGCCGCGGTCCAGCAGTTCGCGCGCAATCAGGCCCGCCTCGATCGTCTTGCCAATGCCGACATCATCGGCGATCAGCAGCCGCACCGGGTCGAGTTTGAGCGCCATCAGCAACGGGACAAGCTGATAGGGGCGCGGTTCGACAGCAATGCGCGCGAACGAGCGGAACGGACCGGCGCTCGAGCGAAAGCCGAGCCGCACTGCATCGCGCAGCAACCGGCAGGAGCGGGCATCGCCGTGGCGTGCCGGATCGGGCAGCGCAAAGCGCGCCGGTTCGACCGGCTCCAGCGGCAGATAGACCCCGGTGATCTCGTCGTCTGTGCCGCCAAGGGGGCGCAGCACCAGCAGATCGTCGGTCGATTCGGGCAGCACCACCCACTCGCGCCCGCGAGCGCGCACCAGAGCGCCGACAGCGAAGGTGTTTCGGGTTGTCATATGCTCATACTGATACTAACTTGCAGTCAGTCAGACACGATGTTCGCGCGTTCGTTGTGCAAGGCGCGCCGGTCAACGCACACCGGCAGGATGGTGCGAATGACCGCGCATGAGGATTACCTTCCCATAAACGCATATGGATATGTGTATGCTGCTTCTGACCTCATGGGAGAGTTTTGTGTGCCCATCATGCTATGCTATCATGCTATGATGCTAGCACAACATGTATACATCTCACGTTCGCTTGTCCTGCTTACCCCGCAATGCATTGACATACTGTTGCGCACCAACTCTCTGCCGGATCTCGGCGCTCAGATCTTTCATATCGAGCATAGACGATGTACCTCAGTTGGGTGGGCGAAGGCACTGCCTTCGCCCACCCAACTGAGCGATCCACACGTGAATGCGGATTGGTTCGCATCGAAGAAGTATCAGTAGGGTAGGCGAAGGCGACGCCTTCATCCGCCCAGCGTATTGCTCTAGCTCCCAGAAGCCACGGTTCCAAAAATATACGGGAAGCGCGCCAATATCGCATCCCAGTCATCGGTGTGCCCGAAGCGGATGACGGTGTAGCCCGCATCCTCCAGGCATGCCTGCTGCGCGGCGTCGCGCGCGGCGCGTTCAGGATAGGCGTGGTGCGGACCGTCAATGTACACCGCCGTCCTGTCATCCAGGTAGACGAAATCGGGGCGCGTCCCGCAGGCTTCGATCAAGTACTGGGCATGCGAGGGCAGGCGCAAGCCGCGTTCATCGAGCAGGCGCAGCCATTGCCGCTCAAGTTCCGATCCCGCCTGACGCAACAGCGCCTCGCAGTGCTCAGCGCGGCTCCGCGCCACCGGCGATGCCGCCAGCGTGGACTGCGCCAGCGCCAGCAGGATGTCGCGGATTGAATGGCGGTCGAGCAGGGGGTGGTCGCGCTGATTCGTATAGGTCATCAGACAGTCATAGCACGCCGCTTCGCAATCCTCGCGCGAACGGGGCGCACGGCGTTCGTCCCTGCCGGTCTCCGGGTCGAAATGGCAGATGCGCAGCGCCTCACGGGCAACACGCGCCAGCGCGCGTTGCTCGTCGAGCAACCGGCTGAGCACCCCCGCCCCGCCCTCCGCCGATTCGTAGAAGAGGATCAGACGGCGGTCGTCGTTGTCCGGGTCTGGCAGCGACTCAACCGCCAGTTCATTGTCTTCGAGCTGGTAGACCGCCTGGATCGCGTGTTTCAGCGCCGCTTGCAACGATGCCATGACCCAAACGTCGAGCGGCGCTTCCGGCTCGAACAGCAGGCAGTTGCGGTAATCTTCGACATACGGGATCACGCGCTGCGTCCGCGCTGAGAGCGGATCGTCCTCATCGTCCGCCAGTTGATCATTCCGCGCCCAATAGCCGCGCTCCACGTCGAGCACGAAGCCGTACTGCTCCTTCTCCTTGCGCCGCCGCCAGCCCAGGTTGATACGCCAGATCGTCGCGGTATGGCCATAGGTCAGGCGCGCGAGCAGCATCCCTTCGCGCAGCACATTCGCCGTGCGCACCGGGCTGGCGCGCTCGCCAGCCTCTTCGAAGCGCACCCCGGTGATGATCTCATACCCGATGCGCATGCGCTCCTCTTCGTCGGAGTTGATCTTATCGCGGCGTTTGGTGGCGACATTTTGGAGCCGGAAGAGGTTGCGCAATGTCTTTTCGAGCGACGCGCCGCAGCGCTGGCAGAGGTCGAGCCCATCCCCGTCGGTGACCGGATGGAGATAGCCGCAGCGTTCGCAGCGCTTCGCCCGCCGCGTGAGCGGATCGTCCTCGGTGGCTGGCGGCAGAATCACCTTGTTGATCGTGTAGCGCGACCCCTCGTGATAGATGATCGCGCGCGGTCCGAACTCGGAGATCGCCAGGAAGCGCGGGCGCGAGAGGAACTCATCGCGCTGCCGGGTGCGCCGCGCCGGAATGAACGCCGAGAGCGGCAGGCGCGGGAAGTTGTAGCCCGGCAGAAACCCCTCGCTGGCGAAGTAGCGGTAACTGTAGAAGTCCGACTGCGTCAGGTTGTCGATCTCGGTCAGCAGTTTGAGCTGCTCCTCCGCCTCGCGCCGCAGCCGTTCCGCCTGCTGCTTATCCTCCGGGCTGCGCGAAGCGTCGCGGATGATGCGATCCTGGGAACGCGCCTGGACCAGGGCTGCCCGGTAGAGTCCTCGCCAGCGATCACAGGTGCGGTCAAAGGCGTGGGGGGTCTGCTCGATCACCGCATCAATCCAGTTGTCGCGGAACCAGCCGGCTGCCTGCAATTCAGGACGGATCGTTGCCAGCACCTGCTCGACGCGGGCGCGGGCGCGGCGCCGGGCGCCCGCGTCGTTGATCGCAGCCCGGACGTGCTCCAGAAGTTCCAGCGTTGGCTCATCGCCGGAGACATCGAGCAGGTCGCGCAGCGACGAACCGAGGCTCAGTCCCGTTTCCGCCAGCCAGATCGCGTGAATGTGGGCGCGGATGAGGTCCTGATTGCTCAGATCGAGACGCGGCGGAGACACCGCGCCGGCGACCATGCGCTCGGGGCGTTTGAAGAAATACTGGTCGTGCGGGCTGCCGGTCGAGCAGTACGTAAAGACGAGCGCCGGCTGGCCGCTGCGCCCGGCGCGACCGCTGCGCTGCGCATAGTTGGCGGGCGTCGGCGGCGCATTGCGCATGTTGACCACATTCAACTCGGCAATATCGACCCCCAGTTCCATCGTCGGCGAGCAGTAGAGGATCGGCAGATCGCCTTCGCGGAACGCCGCCTCGCGCTGCTGGCGATCCTGCGACGGGACCTGCGCGGTGTGCTCGCGCGCTTCCATGCCGATCAGCGATGCCGCCACTTCCTGGTAGAAACGCACAAAGAACGGATTGGTGCGCCCGCCCTCCTGTGATTCATTCGGCGTGCGAATGGGATCGCGGAAGGGGCGCGTTCCATCGCCGCTCACCCAGCGCAACGCCGCCGCCGGGAGTTGATACCCCGGCACATCCGTCGCGTCGCGCGCCGGTTCCACGATCGTCACCAGACCACCCTGCTGGAGTGCGGACAGCAGGTTGCGAATGATCGCATCGGTGTCGTCCAGCCGCAGCCGCTCCGGGAAATCAGGGAAGGTCGTGCGGCGGCGCAGGAACTGGCCAAAGCCGCCGCGCGGCGAGAGGAAGAGATTGCCGCCATAGTCGCGCGGACCGCGCGGGCGCGGATAGAGAATGGATGCATGCTCCATGCGCTCATTCTCATCGAGCGCCCAGGGCGCCTTAAGGCGCTGGCTGCTCTCCTGCCGGATGCGCTCCTGGTAGCGCTCATCGAGATAGTCCACCCGGATCGCCAGATCGCGCCGCATCACATCGAGCAGCGTCTTCGCAACCAGCATCCGCGTGGCGACCGTTGCGCCCGCCAGCGCCGGATGCGCGTTCTGCCAGATGTCTTCCGCCGCGCAAACTTCATCGAGCGCCTCGTACTGAATGTCGAGCAAGCCGCACTGCTCCAGGTTCGGGGAGGTAATCCGCCAGCCGCGCTTCAGGTCGCGGTAGATGCGATAGCCGAGCACCTCGCGCAGCGCGCGCTGCGTCTCGCGCAGCGCCTGGAAGCGCACCTCCGGGTTTTCGGCGTAGGCTGCCAGCGGCAGATCGAGCGCATCGAACACCTTCTGGGTCAGTTCGTCATGGCGCAGCCCGTGCGGTCCTGCGCTGCGCACCGCGTGCAGCAGCGCCGCGCGCAGCACCGTGATCTCCACAAAATCGTTGAAGTGCCCCGCCTGAAGCGCCGCGTCCTGGCGATTATCGGTGAAACTCAGCAACTTTTGCGCCCGTCTCGGCAGGTCGGACGACCGGAGGGCGCGAATGGCGGAAAGGCTCAGGATCGTGGTCGCGGTGCTGCGCCCTTCGGAACTGAGCGAGCTGAGTTTGGCGAAATCGGAGGTCTGGCGCGCGCCGCCGTAGGAGACGCCGCAGCAGAGGCAGAACAGGAACGGCGAAGGGACATAATGAACCGTCAGGTCGCCGCTGCCAATGACGCCATCCGGCGCAACGCGCAGCGGTTCGGGCAGGCCCTTGCGGCGGTTCGGGCGCACGCGCAACTCCCCGCGATGCTCTTCCAGCCAGTCCTCCGGCAGACGATTCGCCTGTTCCTGCCACTCATCGGGCCAGGGATTGGCGCTGCTCAGGTAGAGATATCCGGCTTGCTCCTGATCGTCGTCGGGAATCTCGCCGTATGGGCGCGGCAGGAACATCTCCCCGGACTGCGGATCGCGGATGCGGCGGACGCTGTAGTACTCCTGGCCGCATTCCCGGCAGAAAACCAGCGGGAAGAGCAGTTTCCCGCGATCACCGGGCACAAACTGCTGCCCCTGCAATGTTAGATGCCGCTGCGCCTCTGGTTCGAGCGACGCATAGACCGTATCGCCGCGGCTGATAAACTGGTGCAAGCGGAACGCAAACGGCGGAAAGCCGGTCTCCGGGTCCGGTTCACAGGCGTAGCCGCCGAGCAGCCCTGCCTGGATCGCGGCGGCGCACTCCGCTTCCGCAACCCCGGTCAGGGCGGACAACTCGCGGGCCGCTCCCTCTGGTCCCGTGATGCTGCGCGGCTGCGAACGCACCAGGCGAGCGCCGCCCGGATCAGTCGTCACCCCAAACGCGCTCTCAATCCAGCTCGAAAGCGGGTCAGCCACAAAATCGGCATAGATGGCAGGAGGTGGCGCGTGCGGATCGCGCAGTCGGTCGCGCAGCGCCGCCAGGAACGCCGGGTCGTCGGTGCGGCGCTCCGGCGTGATCCGGCGCAGCGTCTCGCCGATCACGTGCTCAGGCGCTACCGGCGCGCCAAAAATCTGCGACGCCACAGCCGCCACCTCAGCCTGTTGTTCGGCAAACGTGCGGGCGCCGGCAAGCGTGGCCGACGTCCCGACCACCTGGAGGCGGTCGGCTGCCAGGCGGTCGCGCACCCGGCGCACCAGCAGCGCCACATCCGCTCCCTGACGCCCGCGATAGGTATGCAACTCATCGAGCGCCAGGAAGCGCAACCCCTGAGCGGCGTCGATCAGGCGGCGCTCCGCCTGGCGCGTCAGGATCAGTTCCAGCATCACATAATTCGTCAGCAGAATATCGGGCGGGTCGGTGATGATCGCCTGGCGCGTCGCATCATTCTCCTGCCCTGTGTAGCGGGCGAACGTGACCGGTCCTTGCCCGTTGGGGTAGCCGAGGTGCAGAAACTTGCGCAGCTCGCCCTCCTGGCTATTTGCCAGCGCATTCATCGGGTAGACGATGATTGCCTGAATGCCGCGCCGCGTGCCGTGGCGCAGCACATGATCGACAATCGGGACAATATAGGAAAGGCTCTTGCCTGAACCGGTGCCGGTCGTCAGGACATAATTGTGGCCCTGGCGGGCGATGCGCACCGCCTCTTCCTGATGCTGGTGCAGTCGCAGGGGCCGTCCCGCGCCGTGGTATTCGGGGCGATCCTTGTCTTTGCGGAAGATGCGACGGCACTCCTCATGCAACACGCCCTCGCCGACCAGGTCATCAATCCAGGCGCCGGGAGCGAACGCCGGGTTCAACTGGATCAGCGCCTCGGGCCAGAGCAGACCGGCGTGAATAGCCTCATCCACCGTCGCACGAATGCGCGGGTCGCGGATCTGGAAGAAACTGCTGATATAGGCGTTATAGTCCTCAATCAGGCGGGTGCGCAGGTCAAAGATGTTCATAGGCGCCTCCACAGACGATATGTTAACGAAATTGCTCTGAGCATACCATGTGGCGGGCAGTAATGTGGAAGGGGCGGGTGCAGAGCCTGCGAGGCGTTTCATCAGTATTCGTGGTAGCATGAGCAGCGCCGCGCTTGTTCCCGGCGAGTGCGCCTCGATAAGTTGCGTAAGACCCACAACGGTCTGCATGTCTGGACGCCCAGCCGGGCTGCTGTGCTATACTGGCGCCGGATCATTGGCGAAGACCGGTTTCATCAGCAACATGCGCAGGCATCGTCTGATGAGGTGTGTGATGACGACTCTGACTCTTGAGTTGCAACCTGAACTCGAGCAGCGTGGACCAAAGGGATGAGCGTTTTCTACAATGCTCGTATGTCCGGTCTCACATTTGTTGCCGCCGATGACGACCTGATCGCAGCAGCTCGCGCGGTAGGAATGGACGCTATTCCCGCACGAACCGCATCCGCATTGCGCCGTTGCCATCCTTGAGCAACAACTCCCCGCCAGTCAGTTCCCAGGATGTCACGGCGCCAAACGCCTGGTAAAACGCCGCCTCCTGCGCGTTGAGCGCCGGATCGAGGCAGGCGCGCGCAGTGCTGGCGAGGTCGCCGAAGGTGATCGCCGCACCGGTGATGCGGTAGGTCCCACCGTAGATGTTGCACCCCGAATTACCGCCTGCCTGGTCGCGTGTCTCGAAGTTCAGGGTCAGCGGCGTCCCCGCGTTGAGCGGCGCGTGCCCGTCGAGTTCGATCAGGCGCCAGCGTGTGCCTGCGAGATCGGCGCCGCCCGTTCCGCATGCAGCGCCCAAAAGCGCAATACCCAGAACGCAGAGCAGCAATCTATATCGTGTCCCCATGGGTCTTCACTTTCCTGTTGCAATTCGCTTCCACTGAATGTACAGACGTTGCGATCCGGTGACGGGTTCCTTCATGAACAGGCGGGAACCTCGCCGACAGACGGCGTGACCTCAAGGGTCTTGGGAGAAGCGCCAACCAACAACGGCGCCTGAACCGTATACCCTGACAGGACGTGCAAAGTGGCGCGTTTTCTGGCGCCGCCAGAGCCTGTGGCAGCGTGGCGCTTCCGATTAAGGTGGTATGGTGCGGCGGCTTTGCCGCTGCACCATACCACAAAAGAAGATACGTACCGCTCTGCCAAAGGCAAAAAGAGCCATCACGCGGCTCGCCTGTGAGGCGATCGCGCCACTCCTGTACCCCGACAGGATATTCGAAAAGGTTCCGGGCACATGACCGACCACTTCCACACCATCGTCATCGGCGCCGGGTCCGGTGGTCTGACCGTCGCCTATGGTCTTGCGTCCCTCGGCAGGCGCGTGGCACTGATCGAGGAGCGCCATGTCGGCGGGGATTGTACGAATGTGGGGTGCATTCCGTCGAAGACGCTCATTCACCTGGCGCAGCAGTGCGTTGGCGACGCGGCTGCAACGCTCGCCAGGGTGCGCCAGAAGCGCGATGCACTGCGTGCGAAGGAGACGCAGGAGTTCGGCGCTGTCCCCAACCTGAGCCTGATCTTCGGTCGGGCGCGCATCGTCGCGCCGCACCAGGCGGCGGTGACGCTGCCCGGCGGCGGTGAGCGCATCCTGACAGCGCGCCACATCGTGGTGGCAACCGGCGCTTGTCCCCGTCTGCTGACGGTGCCGGGTCTGCCTGCGGCGCGCGCGCTGACCAATGAGCGCATTTTTGAGATCGACCGCGCGCCGCAGCATCTGGCGATCATCGGCGGCGGCGCAGTCGGCGTCGAACTGGCGTTTGCATTCCGCAACCTGGGCAGCCGGGTGAGCATCATCGACGTTGCGCCGCGCGTGTTGACCCGCTCCCTGCCCGAAGCCTCGCGCGCTATCGAGGAGTCGCTGCGCGCACGCGGCGTGGCGCTCCACCTGAACGCGCGCGTCCATTCGTATGACGAAGCCACGCACACCCTGCGCGTCGAATGCGCCGGACAGATCGCATCGCTGGAAGAGGTGGACGCGGTGCTGATCGCGGTCGGGCGCGAGCGGAATATCGAAGGGCTTGGGCTGGAGAAGGTCGGCGTGCGCGTAACTCTCTACGACGGGATCGTGACCGACGCCTATGGGCGCACCAGTGCGCCGGGTATCTATGCCGTCGGCGATGTCACCGCCATATCTGCCTTCACCCATTCCGCGAATGCGCAGGGACGGCGCGTGGTGCAGCGGATCGCATTCCCCTGGTTGCCGGCGCGTGACCCGGAACCGCTCTTTCCCGGCGTCGTGTTCAGTGATCCAGAGGTTGCAACCGTCGGTATGAGTCCGCAGCAGATAGCGCAGCGTTACCATCCGAAACTGATCAAGCGTATCCATGTAAATCTGGCGACACAGACCGATCGCGGGTATACTGACGATGTGCGGCATGGGTTCATCGTCGTGGATGCCATACGGCTGACCGGAAGGATTCTGGGAGTTACGATCGTCGCGCCAAAGGCGTCGGAGATGATCTCATTCTTCACGCTAGCGATCCAGGAGAGAGTCTCGCTCTACCGGCTGTACCGCATCGTCTACCCGTATCCGACGTTTTCCAGCGGTATTCAAAAAGTGGCGGACACCTTCCTGCGCGATACGCTTACCGGTCTGCGTGGTGAAGTGCGCGCCTACCTGCGCTACCGCCTGGCGAAGCCGGGGGGCGCGACGGAAGATATGCCCGTGGATGTCGTCACGAATTGACAGGAAACGACGCTACTCCACGCAGCGCCGTCGATCCAGCAGGTGGCGCACGCGCGGACGTGATGGAGTTTGAGATTAATCCGGTATCGCCCAGTGAAGCCCGCGCAGGCGGGCTTCGCACCCGTAGCCCGCGACTTCAGTCGCCGGGCTACGAGGCGGATAGCGGAATATTCATTCAAAGCCTGTGGTCGATAAAGTTCTCCGCGAATCGAAAGACACCCTCTTCGCTGCGCTGGTGCGCGGTCCGGTCCGCCATATTCACCCGACGGTCGTGACCGTTCTGGCGGCAATCGTCGGTCTTGGCGCGGCTGTCGCCGCCTGGCAGAGCGCATACTGGCTCGCCGTGGGTCTCTGGTTGGTCAATCGAATCCTTGATGGTCTGGATGGCGCAATTGCGCTCTGTCGGGAAGCAGAGCGATCTGGGGGCGTACCTGGATATCGTGCTTGATTTCGTGGTCTATGCCGCCATACCACTGGGATTGGCGCTGGCGCATGGCGAGCCTGCCGCACTTGTGGCGCTGGCGCTGCTCCTGGCGAGTTTCTACATCAACGGCGCCAGTTGGATGTACCTGGCGGCGGTGCTGGAGAAGCGCAACGCGGGCGCCGTAGCGCGCGGCGAACCCACCTCGGTGACGATGCCGCCAGGATTGATTGAGGGAACCGAAACGATTGCATTCTATACCCTCTTTCTCCTGTTTCCCGATGCGCTGGTGATCCTGTTCGGCGTGATGGCGGCGCTAACGCTGATTACCGCCGGGCAGCGGGTGGTCTGGGCGGTGCGGAATGTGTGAGGCGCGAGGCACGAGGCGCGAGGCGCGAGGCGCGAGGCACGAGGCGCGAGGCGCGAGGCGCGAGGCGCGAGGGGGTGCAGGTGGGAAGGTTGCAGGTGGCAGGTTGCGGTCCGCGTAGGGGCATCGCCGAGGTAGGGGCGCCGCTTGTGGGCGTGCGAGGGGCATCGCCGAGGCAGGGGCGCCGCTTGTGGGCGCCCGCCAACGGCGCGAAGGGTCGCAGGTGGAAAAGTGGAAGCAGGTTGCGGTCAGCGGGAAAAACGACACAACAGCATTCTGGCGCGTCACTGGCAGAAGGCGGCTGCGGCTGCCATCTGGATCGCGCTGGCAGGCGGGTTTTTTGGCTATGCGGCGATCACCGGCAGCACACCCGCCGCGACCTTGCAGGCACTGGTTGATCTGCTGCGCTCACCAATCGGTCCGTTGATCTACATTCTGATCTACACCCTGCGTCCGCTTGCGTTCTTTTCGGCAGTCGTCGTTTCACTGGCGGGCGGCGCGATCTGGGGTCCGCTCTGGGGAACGTTGTTTGTGGTCGTTGGGTCGAATATGTCGGCGACGCTGGCGTATGGCTTCGGGCGCGTGTTTGGGCGCGGCATTCTGCCCGATAACGCCGCGAATGGCGGCATTGTCGGGCGCTATGCCGAACGGTTGCGCACGAATGCGTTTGCCGCCGTTCTGGTCACGCGCCTGATCTATCTGCCCTACGACCTGGTGAACTATCTGGCGGGATTCCTGCGCGTGCCCTACCGTCCCTTTCTACTGGGTTCGATCCTCGGCGCGCTGCCGGGCACGCTCGTGTTTGTGCTGGCCGGCGCGTCGCTCAATCTCGACGACATTCTCGCCGGGCGTTTCAGCGTCTCGGCGGTGAATCCCTGGTCGCTGGCGCTTTCCGCCGCGTTGTTTGCTGGCGGGATTGCGATCGCGCGCGTACTGCGCCGCAGCGAGCAGGCGTCGTAGCATGCTTGGTACAGCGGGAAAAATAGAGAGCAGACGCCTTTCTTGATGTTTGACAAATAATCTGGTGTCGCCCGGTTTAGCCCGTGCAGGCGGGCTTCGCTTTCCATAGCCCGCGACCGCAGTCGCCGGGCGGGTAGGCGGATAGCGGAATATGTATTCAAACTCTCCATCGAAAGTCAACCATGATTACCCGCCGCCACGCGCTCCCGTCGTGGTGATCACCGGCGCCGGCGACGGGATCGGGCGGGCGCTGGCGCGGATCTATCGCGCGCGCGGCGCGCGGGTCATCGGCGTCGGGCGACGTCCGGCGGCGATGGTTCCGCCGGATCTGCGCAGCGACTACTGTCGCGTCGATCTGGCGCAACCGTTCGCGGCTGCGCTGATCGCAGAGTTTCTCCGGCAGCATGGCGTTGGTCGTCTCGATCTGCTCGTCCACTGCGCGGGCATCGGCTCATACGGCGCCGTCGATGCCCAGACGCCGGAGGAGATCGATGCGCTGCTGAACGTCAACCTGCGCGCTCCGATTATGCTGACCCACGCCCTCCTTCCCCGGCTGATGGCGGGACGTGGGCGCGTGGTCTTCGTCGGATCGGTCGTTGCCGCGCTTCCCGCACCCGACTACGCGGTGTATGGGGCAACCAAAGCGGCGCTGGAAGGGTTCGCTTGCAATCTGCGTGAGGAACTGCGCGGCATGGTTGGTGTGCAGGTGGTGCATCCAGGCGCTACGCGCACCGGTATGCATGCAAAGGCGGGAGTTCCGCTCGACCGCATCGGCGGGCGTCGTTTTCCATCGCCAGAGTGGATGGCGGAACACATCGTGCGCGTCATCCAGCAGGATACGCCGGTGGCGACCGTCGGCGCCATCAATCGCCTGCTGCGTTTCGCCGGGCGTCACCTGGGCGGTCTGGTCGATGCAATCGCTGCTCGGAGTGCGCTTCAACCGGCGCATCCGGCAATCTACCCGAAACCTGCCGATCCCTCTCTCTACCACTGCGTCGTCACCGGCGGCGCCAACGGCATCGGGCGGGCAGTCGTGGAACGGTACGCCCGCGCCGGGTGGATGGTGACGATCATCGACCGCGATGCTGTGCAGGCTGCCCGGCTCTGTCGCACATTGCACGAAACTGGCGCGACGGCGACCTGGATCGAAGCCGATCTGTCACAACCGGACGACATTTCTCAGGTGTTCCATCGACTTATGACGCTTCCGCCCGTCGATGTCGTGGTGCAGAGCGCCGGGATCAATGCCGTTGGACCCTTCGCCGCCATGCCGCTCGACGATCAACTGGCGGTGCTGGATGTCAATCTGCGCGCTCCGCTGCACCTGACTGCCGGCTTGTTACGCCACACACTGCTCACGCCGCACGCCGCGCTGGTCTTCATTGCGTCACTCTCGGTCTACACCGGGTACCCTGGCGCAGCGGTCTATGCCGCGACCAAGGAAGGGCTGGCGTCGTATGCGCGGAGTCTGCGCGTGGCGCTGGCGCAGCGAAACATGCACATAGCGACGGTCTATCCGGGACCGACGCGCACCGATCATGCGCGGCGCTACAGCCCCGACAACCGCCGGGAGAGCCGCCGGATGTCGCCGGAGTGTGTGGCGCAGTCTATCGTGATGGCGGTTGAACGCCGGCGCACAGAGGTGATACCAGGGATGACCAACCGGTTGATCGCAGCGGTCGGTCGTGTGGCGCCAGCATTGACGATGTACGCGATGCGCAAGTTCATCTTCGAGAAACTCCCGCAGACGCATCGAAATCCGGGAGGAGCGCCTTGATCATTATCGTTGGCGCAGGACCTGCCGGACTCGCAATGGCTGCCGAACTGGCGCGCCGCGGGCTGCCGTGTCGCGTAATCGAACGGGGACAGGCGGGTGAGTCGTGGTATCATCACTACGACCGCTTGCGACTGCACACACTGAAACAGGTCTCGGCGCTGCCCGGATTGCCGATGCCGTCGGACTACCCCGATTTCCCCAGCCGTGCGCAGTTTCTGGCATACCTGCGGCAGTACGCCCGCCATTTTGCGTTGCCGATCGCGGAAGGGGTTGATCTGCGCCGTGCCGATGTTGAGGCAGGGCGCTGGGTGCTCAGAACCAGCAGCGGGATACTGGAGGCATCGGCGCTGGTGATGGCAACCGGCATCTGGAGCGCGCCGGTGCGTCCCCGTCTTCCGGGTGACGAGCGGTTCGCCGGTCCTATTCTGCACAGCCGCGACTACCGTAACCCGCAACCGTTCCGCGGGCAGCGGGTCCTGGTGGTAGGCGCGGGCAACTCCGGCGCTGAAATCGCCGTCGATCTCGCCGAAGATGGCATCGAAACCGGCATTGCCGTGCGCAGCGGCGTAGCGTTCGTCCCCAGACCTCGATCAGCAGCGGCAATGCGCCTGGCTGCCTGGGGATTGCGTACCCTGCCGGCGCCGCTGGCGGAGCGCCTGTTGCGCCGGCGCGACTTTCGCCATCTCGGGTTGCCGCTGCCCCCCGGATCGCCACTCACCCACTACCCGGTCGTTGGCTATGAATTGCCACAGGCGGTCGCCGCAGGACATATCACTGTCTACCCTGAACTGGAGCGCCTTGAAGCCAGCGTCGCATACTTCTGCGACGGGCGCAGCGCCCCGTTCGACGCCATCATCCTGGCGACCGGCTACCGACCGGCGCTCGACCCCGTTGCCCATCTGCTCGACTACGACACCGGCGGGCGTCCGCTGCTCGACCGATACTGGCGATCACGGACGAACCCGCGGCTGGTGTGCATCGGGTACACCTACCCGACAACCGAAGGATGGCTCCAGGCGCTCGGACGGGTGGTGCGCGCCGCTGCTGATGGCCTGACGCCATCGATGTTGAGCATCACCGGTGGGGCGGGGGCGTTGAATGTTGAACGTTGAACGTGTGAAGGTAGGGGCGTGCCCGCGCCGGTGGCCCGCCCGCCGATGGTACGCCCCTACCCCGCCCCTCCCTCGCAGGGAGAGGGAGGTTCGCCCGCGCCGGTTTTACGGTGCACGTGACATAATGTAGAGGCAGGCCGGTGGCCCGCCCGCCAGAGGCGCGCCCGCCGGTGGTAGGGGCGTGCCGGTGGCATGCCCGCGTGCTATAGATAGTGGTTGGGAAGATGAAGCCAGGCGCAAAGAACGCAGGTGGCAGGTGACAGGTAGGAAGGTCGAGGGTTAGGAGTCAAGGGTTAAGTTTATCGATCTCATTGCTCTCACCCCTCACCCCTCACGGCTCACCCCTCACTCCTCACTCCTCACTCCTCACCCCTCACCCCTCACCCCTCACCCGGTTCTCAATTCTCGGTTTGCCGCTCTCCGATCTCAATTGAGGGAACAGATGCCCTGGCACCCACCACAGATACATCGCCATCCCGATCAGTTCGACCAGCGACTGAAAGACGATCACGACAACCGCGACCTCGAACCCTGGCGGGAACGCCAGCGCCAGCGGGAGAACCACGAACGAGTTGCGTGTGCCGAAACTGAATGCCAGCACACGTCCCTGGGACGCCGGCAACCGGAATAGCGCGGCCATCAACCAGGCAAGGGCGCTGGCAAGAGCCAGAAAAGCGCCGAAGATCACCAGCAAGCGGCTCAACCAGGCGACCGAACCCGCAACCAGGTGGACCTGCGACGCAGCAATGATGAAAACAACGATCGCCAGCAGTGGAACCGGCAGCCACCCAAGACGTTCGATCAGAACAGCGCGGTTATTGCCACGCTCGACCCATCGCTCAGTCGCAAACGCTGCCAGTAACGGCAGAACAATCAATCCAACAAACGCCTTGAGCATATCGCCGCTGGCGAACGTCAATGCCACGCCTTCGCCGAAGAAGAGCCAGAGATAGAGCGGTAGCAGGAGCATTTGCATCAGCAGACTGAGCGGTGAGAATGCAATGGCGCTCTTCGTATCGCCACGTCCCAGATGGGTGAAGGTGATAAACCAGTCGGTGCATGGAACCAGCAGGACCATTGCAACGCCCAGGCTCACCACGGAGTCATCAGGCGCCAGCAGGATCAGCCCCCAGACTGCCAGCGGCAGAACGACGAAGTTGCCGATCACCGCCGCTGCCAGGAAACGGGCGTCGGCAAACGATTCGCGCAGATGCGTCAGCGGTATCTGGGTCATTGTGGCGTAAATGAGCACACCGAGCACATACCATAACGCCACCTCCAGCGCCGCGCTGGCTTCAGGGGATATGAAACCGACAAGGAGACCGGCAGAGATTGCAACCAGATAGATCAGGACCTGATGTTTTTCGAGCGACTGGCGGGTCAAACAGTGTCTCCGGCGCATGTGCTGGCAGCAATGCAGGGTGCTGAGAGCCTGTCCGAAGATCAGGGGTTCGATGTTCACGCAGGCGAAAAGAAGCAATCTCCACAGTTCGACGTGAGATTGCCCTGGCGCCGACGCACCCTGCGATAAGCCAGAGCGCGCGTGTTTTCGGGCAGGCTCTGGTCACATCCCGTTATTCACATTGTACCAGAAACGCCGCCAAACATCCGACGGAACCACGACTGCTGCCCTGTGACCTGTTCGCGCCCTGGCGCGTCGGTCAGACATGCATCGAACGCCGCCGTCAACTGATCGGCGTCCAGCCCGCCGGGCACGCCGATAAAGACCATCTGTGTACCGGGAATCGTATCACCCCAGGGTTCCCCGACGGTCACCGTAATCCGCACACCGACGATGTGCAGAATAGCGCGACGCTTGGGCGTCTCCGCCAGGTAGAGAATCCCCTTGCCGCGGAAGATCGTCGCCGGCAAGTCCTGCAAAGCGGAGCGCAATTTCTTCAGGCTGAATGGTCGGTCGCTCACGTAACTCCACGTACTGAACTCGGTGTCGTGGTTGTGGTGATGGTCGTGCTCGTGGTCATGATCGCAGTGCGGACCGTGCTCGTGGTCGTGGTGATGGTCATGCTCATGGGCATGGCGGGGGACGACAATCCGTGGTTGCACTTCGAGGTTGTAGCGACCAACGTTGAGGATCAGGCTCATCGGCACATCACCGTGGACAGCGGGAAGGATGCGGGCACGCGGCACAATCTGGCGCACCCACTCTTCAACCTGAGCACGCTGTTCCTCACTGACGAGATCGACCTTGCTCAGCACCACCACATCCGCTGCGCTGATCTGATGAATAATCAAGTCTTCATAGTACTGCTGCTGTCGCACATATTCGGCATCAACCACCGTAATCACCGAGTCGAGCCGGAAGAAGGGGCGCAATTCAGGCAGATCGAACGTTTCCGCCACCGCCCACGGATCACTCACGCCACTCGTCTCAATGATGAGATATTCGGGCGGTTCCGCGCGATCCAGCAGCAGCAGCGCCGTCTTGAGCAGGTCGCCGCGAATGGAGCAGCAGATGCAGCCGTTGGCGAGTGAAATCGTTTCGCCCTCAACGCCGACGACGAGTTGCGTATCGATGTTGATGCTCCCGAAATCATTGACCAGCACCGCTACCCGCAAGCCGTGATCGGCGTGGAGGATTCGGTTGAGCAGTGTGGTCTTTCCAGAGCCTAAAAACCCGGTGAGAATAGTCACCGGAACCGATTGCAATGGCGCTTCAATAGACATACTCATGTTCTCCTGAGCATCGGAAGAGATTACGACCGCCGTCGCGGGATGCAGCACGGGCAGCCGGGACCATGGAGAGCGCGCCTGACCTGCTCTGGGCTGGCGTAGACCGGCTTGGGCGCATTGCGCGACCGAATGCTGAAGCTGCTCAGGTCGCGCGAGCACAACCCGTGGCAGACCGGGCACTCGACCGGATCATCGGCGCGCCAGGAAGGGCGGAGTTCTTCGACTTCGATCTCGCACTCCGGGCAGGTGTAGATGTAGAGTGGCATGGGTTCATCCGCACCGTCGGGAATAATTGCATGATATATGCTATCACTTAAAGAAAGGGATGTCAACGACCGGGGATTTGACAGTTTGCTCAAAACCGGTCATACTGAATTGCACAGGTATTGCACACATTTACCAGGGAGAGTTCACACCATGGGCATATACGACATCGTTGCCCGGTTGATCGACGGCACGCCGCAGCCGCTCAGCGAGTACCGGGGCAGGGTCCTGCTTATCGTCAACGTCGCCAGCAAATGCGGGTTCGCGCCGCAGTATGCCGGTCTTGAAGCGCTCTACCGTCGCTACCGCGACGACGGGTTCGTGGTTCTTGGGTTCCCGTGCGACCAGTTTGCCGGTCAGGAGTACGACGATCCGAACGCCATCCAGCAGTTTTGCACCCGCAACTATGGGGTCAGTTTCCCGATTTTCGAGAAAATCGACGTGAACGGTCCCGCTACCCACCCGTTGTTCGCGCTGCTGAAAGCGGAAAAGCCGGGACTCCTGGGCATTCAGACGATTCCGTGGAACTTCACCAAATTCCTGGTCGACCGCCAGGGCAAGGTGCGCCGCCGCTACGCCCCTATCGACACCCCCGAAATGATTGAGCGCGACATCGTGGCGCTGCTGCGCCAGCCAGCGCCGATCACGGCTCAGTAGGCGCGTGTCTGAACCCTCGCCTCATGAGGTGCAATTGGGTGGACGAAGGCACTGCCTTCGCCCACCCAATTGACTTTTTCAGACACGCACTCCACTGTTTGACAATATCGATGATATACACTATCATCTATTGCCGACAACCATGCATTGATCTCAAAGGGGACCTCTATGGCGCAGCAACCGGTGCGATCGTTGCCGGTCACCGTTCTGTCGGGATTTCTCGGCAGCGGCAAAACCACGATCCTCAACCACGTGCTTGCGAACCGTGAAGGGATGCGGGTGGCGGTCATTGTCAACGACATGAGCGAAA
This sequence comes from Roseiflexus sp., assembly GCF_057785375.1. Classification (NCBI taxonomy): domain Bacteria; kingdom Bacillati; phylum Chloroflexota; class Chloroflexia; order Chloroflexales; family Roseiflexaceae; genus Roseiflexus; species Roseiflexus sp. The sequence goes on along the minus strand of NZ_JBYNRX010000106.1, from coordinate 1,719 downwards.
TCAATATCGATGCGCGGCTGGTGCGCAGCGGCGGTGCGACGCTCAGCCGCACCGAGGAGCGCCTGATCGAGATGACCAATGGTTGCATCTGTTGCACCCTGCGCGAGGATTTGCTCATCGAGGCAGCGCGCCTGGCGCGCGAAGGGCGCTTCGACTATCTGCTGATCGAGTCGACCGGCATCTCCGAACCGCTGCCGGTGGCGGAGACATTCACCTTTGCGGATGAAACCGGCGTCAGCCTGGCGGACCTGGCGCGTCTGGATACGATGGTGACGGTCGTTGACGCATTCAATTTTCCGCGCGATTTCTTCTCGACCGACGATCTGTGCGATCGCAATCTGGTTGCCGATGAGCAGGATGAGCGTTCGGTCGTCGATCTGCTGATCGATCAGGTGGAATTCGCCGATGTGCTGGTGCTGAACAAGATCGACCTGATCCCACCGGAAGAGGCGGATCAGATTGAGGCGCTGCTGCGCAAACTCAACCCGGATGCGCAGATCGTGCGCACGAGCTTTGGGCGTGTCCCGCTGCACGCTATTCTGAACACCGGACGATTCGATTTCGAGCGGGCGGCGCAGGCGCCTGGCTGGCTCAAGGAACTGCGTGGCGAGCATATGCCGGAAACTGAAGAGTACGGCATTTCGAGCTTTGTCTACCGCGCGCGGCGGCCGTTTCATCCCCAACGGTTCTGGGACCTGATCCACGATGAATGGCCCGGCGTGTTGCGCTCTAAGGGGGTGATCTGGCTGGCGACGCGCATGGAGATGAGTGGTCTCTGGTCGCAGGCGGGGCGTGCATGTCGTGTGGCGCCGGGCGGCATGTGGTGGGCTGCGCTGCCGGAAGACGAATTGCCGGACGATCTCGACGATGACGCGTATCTGGCGCAGGTCTGGCACAGTCAGTGGGGTGATCGGCGGCAGGAGTTGGTGCTGATCGGGCAGGATATGGACGAAGCGGCGCTCCGCGCGCGCCTCGACGCCTGTCTGCTTACCGACGACGAGATGGCATTGGGTCCCGCAGGATGGGCGCAGTTCGCCGATCCCTTCGGCGAGTGGGCGGCATGGAACCCGGAGTTGGACGATTAAGGCTGTATATCCGTCAATGAAAGGGAGATACTCGTGAAAGTCGCATACGTGTTTGCAACTGATATGTCGGCAACCTACAAACTTGGCAAGATGATCCTGCCGCAACTTGAACAGGAGGTTCATGGCGCACATGTGGTCGGGATGATGTTCTTCGACGATAACCTGTACGTGTTGCGCAAGGGCGACCCGATTGGCGAGCGCCTGGCGAAGATTGCAAAGGAACAGAACATTCTCCTCATGGTGTGCGACCGCTGCGCTATCGAGCGCGATCTGGGGGAGGGCGATTTCACGCAATGCGGCTTCGGGCAGGTCAAAGCGAAGGGGCTGGTCGATGGCGTGGTGGCTGGCTGCTTCCCGCAATTGTACGAAGCGCTTGCCGGGAGTCCGCCGGATCAGGTGATTACGCTGTAGGGTTGGGGCGGGCAGTGGTCCCCTCACTCCCCGGACCCCCTCACCCCCCTGCCCCCCGCTCCCACAAGGGGAGAGGGGGAACATTGCTCCCCTCCCCCCTTGTGGGGGAGGGGTTGGGGGTGGGGGGTGGAGGGGTGATCTCTGCCTCTGCCGCCCCCCGCTCCCACGAGGGGAGAGGGGGAACATTGCTCCCCTCCCCCCTTGTGGGGGAGGGGTTGGGGGT